>PKSW01000433.1 GCA_002869465.1 Marinilabiliales bacterium | reverse complement strand
TGAAGTAACAGAGGTGACAGACAAATTAAAAAGCCAGCATAAAGAATTTGGCCAGACTTAAAAAATGTCTGAAATTATCTTTATTGACACCACCCGGGAGTAAAACATGTTGGACGAAACTGTTAGTAGAGTTCCCACATGTTTAGTTTAATATAACCTCAGTTTGCTAGGTATTTGGTGGTTCAGGGTATTTTTGGGTTTGTAAATCTGATCAATAAACATTTTCCGGAAAGCAACCTCTACACCTGACGCCCAGTGTTTGGTCATCCCCGATCCTCCGGCATTGCCGCTTACTTCGGCGGCAAACATGATCTCGCGGGTTGCGATGTCGAAGAATGTAACATATATCAAAGCATACTCTCCTTCCTTGTTAAAATTCACCAGATTGATGACCATACCAACTCCATGTTTCTCACGCAAAACGTAAGATTCAATAATGGTTTGCAGGTCTTCAAACGGCATACAAAAATTCACCGCACTAACGAAGTTTTGCATGTCGGCGTAGGTGTTGTACTCAAACACACTGTTGCCAACAAAAATACCTGGTTTCCCCATCCATCCGCTAATTTTTCCAATGGGTAATAAATCGTAGGTAAGCATTTCATTCCAGGCCTCAAAATATTTGGGTGCGATGATGATGCCATCACCAATTTTGGCCGGATTGGTTAATTTCAGGTAGGTAAAGTCAAATCCGTAAAAAACCAAGTCCTGTCGGTAAAAAATTTCATTGGCCCTTTCGCCGTATACTTTACCACCAAATGGTTTTTTGATATGGCAATAAGGATCGCCCAAACCCTCTTGATAAACAAAGTAAGTTGGTGCTATAAAAGTCGATGGCGTTTGTGAAGATTTGTCTGCTGTTTGATTCTGATAAATTTCATCAAATACGTCTTTGTCGCCCGATTCGTACCTGATCATAAATACTTTTGATTTGGAGATAGTGTAAGTGGGCCCTGTAGGATTTGATGCCCTTTTATATTTAATGTCGTCTTTTAGTATTTCGGTTACTTTGGCTTCAATTTCATCACCATCTTTCATAATAATGACATCTTGTCCAAAACAGAAACCGGCGTATAATAATGTACATAACAAGATCAAAGTTTTCATAATTAATTGGTTTTTCGTCGACACATTTCAAAAATATGAAAAAGTAACTTGTGTCGGAACGCATGGCAAACGGTTATGACCTAATCTGTTTTCTTTCTAAATAAAATTAAAAAACCCCCGCAATTATTGCGGAGGTTCGTATATAATAGGTTGGCTGTTTTAGTTATTTGCGCAGTTCGGGCACATTTGAATAGATGTAATCAGCATGCCAACCGGTAAAATACTTATTATATTTTGTGTAGAATTCTTTTCTTGCTTCATCATCC
This sequence comes from Marinilabiliales bacterium, assembly GCA_002869465.1. Taxonomy (GTDB): domain Bacteria; phylum Bacteroidota; class Bacteroidia; order Bacteroidales; family F082; genus UBA4459. The sequence continues at coordinate 3,792 of PKSW01000433.1, read as the reverse complement.
GGCCAATGCTCTTTTGAAAGTTTTCCCATTTCGTCCAAAGCTTTTTCAACATCTCCAAACGATTTAACTGCATAAACTTCTAAAAAATCACGACTATCAGCTCCATAAAGATGTCGGTACGGATAATATCCCTTGATATAAGAATTTTTATAGATCACGTTTTCAAGATATTCTTTGCGAAGTTTTTGGATTTCTCCAGGTTCGCTATCTTCAGGAAAAGCCAGATGGCTTACCTGCACATAATATACAATCGGCTCATCTGATATTTGGGCGTCATCCATAAACTTACCTCCTTCAAGCGCCTGGTAGATTTCATCTGAGTGCTGAGTAGTGTAATACTTGGCTTGCTTTGAAAAGAATTCGGAACGTTGTTCCTGGTCAGGCCAGGCTTCTTTAGCGAGTTCGTTATCTCTTTCAGAGGCCTTTTCAATATCGCACCAGTCTTTGCTAGCCCTGACAAAAAGTACTTCTGAAGCGTCATCTGTGAACATATGCAACAACACATTTGACCATATAATGTATTCATTTTTTGATGTTACTTTATCAAAATATTCTTTCTCAAGAGCAAACCAGTCTTTCATAGTTCCCTCGGTATAATCATAATTTTGATGCACCTTAGTTACAACAACAACAGGTGGTTGCTGAGCCTCTTCCTTTGAATCTTGTGAAAAAGCAATGTTCGTTTGCAGTACTAAAAATGTAAGTAGTCCTGCCAGTAATTTGTAAGTAATCTTCATGTGGTTCGTTTTAGTTTTTATTAATGAATATCAACAAACATAATAAACAGATGGTAACTGCCTGAAAACTTAACAGTTATTTAACAATAAATAAAAAATAGAAATTATATCTTCATATTTTATATCGAATCATCTGGCAAAACGAATAGTTCTCATAGCAGAGATCTACTATTCTATAAAAATCATGGATTAGGATTAAAAAAACAACACTCAAAAACAAGAACTTTATGACACTGATAAACTACTAAAATTACCCTCATGAAAGCACTAAATCTATCTCTGGAAATAGCCCTATTCAGCATAGTTCCTATTTTTATAATTGTTGTTATTTTGGTTTCAGTTTTATAGACAAAATTGGGCTATAAGGAACTATTTCTGATTATCTAATAAGCCATATACTTAATTATCGCTAACAGAAGCTTTAGTTATTGTAATACAGAAAGATACAGGAATAAAGATTTTCTTAAATTTTCATTGTCAGTAATTTAAACTCCTTACTTTTGCGATCTTTTTTTATTACAAGTAATTTAAGATCAAGTATCATGGCATTCTTACAAAAGGACAAAATATTCAGTAAAAGGTGGTTGTTGCATTATAGCCTCATTGTGGTGGGGTCATTCATTCTCGCTGCAGGTTTTGTGTTGTTTATTACACCCTATAAGATTGTACCGGGTGGGGTATATGGTATTTCCATCGTTCTACATCATTTATTTGGAACCCCCGTAGGCTTGGTGGCGTTAGCGTTTGATATTCCGTTGACCATTATCGGCATTAAAGTGCTGGGGCCCCGGTTTGGCGTGAAAACCGTTGTTGGATTTGTACTCACCGCCGTATTTGTTGATACACTCACATATTTTTACGGAGCCGAGCCACTGGTAGAAGGCGACCCTTTGTTGTCGTCCATTTTTGGTGGGCTATTTGTGGGCCTGGGTCTGGGACTCATCTTTAAATCACGGGCTACATCGGGCGGTTCCGATATCATTGCCATGATCATCGGCAAATACACAAAACTCCCGGTAGGACAGTTGATGATCGTTGTTGATTCGGCCATTGTGATTGTGGGTTTATTTGCTTTCCAAGACTGGAAAATACCCTTGTATTCGCTAATCGTTATATTCATTACAGGAAAAGTGATCGATACTGTATTAGAAGGGGCCAATTATGACAAAGTGCTACTGATTGTTTCTGATAAAACACAAGAGATCAGGAATAAGATTATCAACGACCTGAACCGGGGCGGCACCCTATTAAATGGCCAAGGATTGTACAGTAATGTGGAACGTAAGATCGTATTCACCGTGGTAAACCGCCGCGAAACTGTGATGCTGCAGGATTATATCAACACCATCGATCCCAACGCTTTTGTAACCGTAATCAATGCCAATGAGATATTGGGTAACGGCTTTAAATCACTTAAAGAAAAGGTAGAAGACTAATTCCTGAACAGTTTGATAATGTCGTTGCCGTTGGCAAGGATCAGCAAGCTGAATAAAATCACCATGCCTACTACCTGTGCATATTCCAGGAATTTATCGCTGGGTTTGCGCCTAGCGATGATTTCATACATCAGGAATAAAACATGGCCGCCATCCAAAGCAGGAATAGGGAGAATATTGATTATGGCCAGCATGATCGATAAAAAAGCCGTAAGCCGCCAGAAGCTTTCCCAATGCCACTCGGAAGGGAAAATGCTGCCAATCATGATAAAACCTCCCACACTTTCGTAAGCTTTCACCTCGGGGGAAAATAATAATTTCAACTGCTTCAGGTAATTGCCAATACCCGCCCATGTTCTGTTAAATCCGGCCGGAATGGCTTCTATTACATTGTATTCTTTTTTATTCAGCACGAAGAAATCATTCATGTCATTTTTAGGAAAAACGCCGAGCAAACCATCCTCGCCCAGTTGCATGGTCAGATTGAGGGTGTCCACATCACGTTTTACGGAAATAGTGACTGCTTCATTTTTATGTTTGAGTATTTCTGCCCTGAATTCGGAAAAGTATTTCCTTTCCATTCCGTTGATGCCAATAATTGTATCACCCACTTCCATCCCTGCTTCTTTTGCTACCGATCCTTTGGCGAATGACTGCGCAATAAATGGCAGGCGAACAGACAGGAATAGGGGCGATTTATGTTTTACCAACTTATTCAGGCTACCTTCAGGAAATACTACATTCACTTCTTTTCCATCGCGGATCACCTGCGCTGAACCGGCCTCGTTCAGAATCATATTCATCGGAATTTTCTGAAAATCTTCTACAAAAATGCCATCTACCCCAATTACTTTGTCGCCGTTCTGAAAACCCATTTCCATGGCAAGGCTGTCAACACTGATACCGTATTTATTTACTTCCGATGTGGGCAGGTACTCTTCGCCATAATACGTCAATATACCTATATAAATAACGATAGCGAGCACCACATTCATGATCACACCGCCCAGCATGATGATCAGGCGCTGCCATGCCGGTTTCGATCTGAATTCATATGGTTTTGGTGGTTGTTTCATGGCTTCCTTGTCCATCGACTCATCGATCATGCCTGAGATTTTCACATATCCGCCAAGCGGCAACCAACCCATACCGTATTCAGTTCCCTTATAGTTGAATTTGAAGATGGAGAACCAGGGGTTGAAGAACAAGTAAAATTTCTCGACGCGTGTTTTAAATGCTTTGGCGGCAATAAAATGGCCAAATTCGTGAACGACGACAAGTATTGATAAGCTTAAAATAAGCTGTAAAATCTTAATTAATATTTCCATAGTGTTTAATCAAATGCTATTGATGAACTCCTTTGCTTTTATGCGAACAACCCTGTCAGTTTCTACATAATCATTCAGGTCGGGTTTTTGGATAAAGGATGATTTCGACATGCGGTTTTCAATTATTTGGGGGATATCTAAAAAACCAATCTGATTTTTTAGAAAAGCCTCCACCGCCACTTCGTTGGCTGCATTTAAAATACATGGCATATTACCCCCTTTTTCCATCGCCTCAAAAGCGAGTGCAAGATTACGAAAATTTTCAATATCAGGTTTTTCGAAATTGAGGCT
>PKSW01000330.1 GCA_002869465.1 Marinilabiliales bacterium | reverse complement strand
GGTGTTACATTAAATGGTGCAGGTAAAATAGAAGCGCATAATATCACTACTGATCAGTTGCGTTTTGAAACAAATGGTTCTGTAACAATAAATAGCTCTTTTACAACAGAATTCGTTGCTGTATTCTTAAATGGATCGGGTGATGCACAATTGACAGGAAGTGCAGAAAATAGTGGTTTTAACATTGGAGGTACGGGAAGTATCCAGGCTTCCACATTGATAGTTGATATCTGTACAATAACTATTGAAGGTTCAGGTGACATTTATATTCACGTAAATAATGAAATGACAGTGGTAATCAATGGTAGTGGTAATGTGTATTATACAGGTGATCCTGATATAAATAGTCAAATAAACGGGACAGGGCAACTAATAAAAATGGATTAAAATTTCTTTTCCAACAGCTTCTCCAGTTCGATATTTTCATCCCTAAGTCTTGCGGCTTCGATAAAATCAAGCACTTTTACTGCTGCCTGCATATCTTTTTTATTCTTGTCAATCGCTTTCCTGATGGCTTCAGCGCTCATATACCTTACTACCGGATCGGCGGCAATACTCTGATCTGATTTTTCGTAGTAGGCATTCTCCATATGTTTGGCATTGGCAACCGCGGTTTGTCCCATAATAGAATCCACAGATTTGATAATAGCTGTGGGTGTGATGCCATGTTCGATATTATACCTGAGTTGTTTTTCGCGGCGCCTGTTGGTTTCCTCAATAGTCCGCTCCATCGAATGCGTCATTTTATCGGCATACATAATCACCCGGCTATCCAGGTTTCGGGCTGCTCTTCCGGCAGTTTGTGTAAGCGATCTTTCGGAACGCAGAAAGCCTTCTTTGTCGGCATCCAGAATGGCCACCAGCGCCACTTCTGGTAAGTCAAGTCCTTCACGCAACAAATTGACACCAACAAGCACATCAAATTTTCCTAACCTTAAATCGCGCATGATCTCAACCCTGTCAAGGGTGTCAATATCAGAGTGGATATAGCGGGTTTTGATATTCAGTTTGATGAGATATTTGCTAAGTTCCTCGGCCATGCGTTTTGTAAGCGTGGTTACCAACACCCGGAATTTCTGTTCAATGGTTTTGGAAATTTCATCCAGCAAGTCATCAATCTGGTTGATGCTGGGTCTGACTTCAATGATGGGGTCGAGTAAACCTGTCGGACGTATCAGCTGCTCGACCACGATGCCTTCAGATTGTTGGAGCTCATAATCGGCAGGGGTAGCACTCACGTAAATGGTTTGCCCGGTTAACTGTTCAAACTCATCAAATTTTAAGGGCCTGTTGTCCATGGCCGCCGGAAGGCGGAAACCATATTCAACGAGGTTTTGCTTACGCGACCTGTCGCCTCCATACATGCCCCTGATTTGTGGAATGGTCACATGGCTTTCATCGATTACAGTAATATAATCATCCGGGAAATAATCCAGCAGGCAGAAAGGACGAGTTCCAGGAGCACGGCCATCAAAATACCTCGAATAATTCTCGATACCTGAACAATAACCCAATTCCCGCATCATTTCAATATCATAAGTTACACGGTCTTCCAAACGTTTGGCTTCCAAATGACGCCCGATTTCCTTATAGTATTCAACATGTTTGCCCAGGTCCAGCTGAATTTCTCTAAGTGAAGACTTCATTTTATCCTGGGAGGTCACAAAAATATTTGCCGGGTAAATGGAAATATTGTCCATCTTGTCCATCTTCTTTCCTTCCAGTGGGTCGATCATTTCAAGTGCTTCAATCTCATCACCCCAAAAGATGATGCGATAGGCAAAATCGGCATAACCCGGGAAAACATCCACCGTATCGCCTTTTACCCTGAAGTTTCCTCTACCGAGCGATACTTCATTTCTTGAATACAAGGCGTTGACAAGGTCGTGAAGAAATTTATTTCTGCTCAGTTTCTGTCCCACCTGGAGGGTGACCACATTATTGGTAAAATCATCCGGGTTGCCGATACCATAAATACATGAAACCGAGGATACTACAATAATATCCCTACGGCCTGACAGAAGTGATGACGTGGTGCTCAGTCTTAACTTCTCAATCTCTTCGTTAATTGAAAGGTCTTTTTCAATATAGGTATTGGTAACCGGGATAAATGCTTCCGGCTGGTAATAATCATAATAGGAAACAAAATATTCAACGGCATTTTCCGGAAAAAACTGTTTGAACTCACCATATAATTGAGCTGCCAGCGTTTTATTGTGACTTAAAACAAGGGTCGGCCTGTTTAAGTCAGCCACTACATTCGCAATGGTAAAAGTTTTACCGGAGCCGGTCACTCCCAGCAGGGTTTGCGCCATGTCGCCGCGTTGCAACCCCTCTCTAAGTTGCTTAATTGCTTCAGGTTGGTCCCCGGTAGGTTTATAGTCAGATGTTAATTTAAAATTCATATGCATCGATCATTGCAAAAATAAGACAATTAAGAAGGGTATTAGGACAGGTGTGTATTTAATTAAATCCTTTATATTTGAAGTTGATCCCAATTCATAAAATGAGTCAGAAATATATACTTTCCCTCGATCAGGGTACCACGAGTTCTAGGGCCATCATCTATAATGAGAATGGTGAGATTTGTTCAGTTGCCCAAAAAGAATATCGGCAGATTTATCCACAACCCGGATGGGTAGAGCACAACCCGATGGACATCTGGTCATCACAGATTGGCGTAGCCTCAGAAGTGATTGCCAAATTTGGCATTCAGCCCGATGAAATAGCTGCCTTAGGAATCACCAACCAGCGCGAAACAACGGTAATTTGGGACAGGGCAACAGGTAAGCCGGTTTATAATGCGATTGTCTGGCAAGACCACCGGACCGCCGGAATTTGTGATGAACTCAAAAAGAATGGTTATGGTGAACTGGTCAAACAAAAAACAGGACTGGAAATCGACGCCTATTTTTCGGCTACCAAGATCAAGTGGATTCTTGACAATGTGAAAGGAATAAGACGCAGGGCCATTAAAGGTGAACTTGCGTTTGGTACGATTGATTCGTGGCTGGTGTGGAAACTAACGCACGGACAGAAACATGTTACCGATGTTACCAACGCTTCCCGGACCATGTTGTTTAATATCAGCACCATGACATGGGATGAAGAACTGCTTAAGTTATTTGATATCCCCATAGAATTGCTTCCGGAAGTTTATCCGAATGACCAGGTTATAGCCACAAGTACAGCTTCCGTTTTAAACTCAGAAATCCCGATTGCGGGATTGATCGGCGACCAGCAAGCTGCATTATTTGGGCAGATGTGTATTGAAAAAGGAATGGCAAAGAATACTTACGGAACCGGATGCTTTTTGATGATGAATATCGGGAACAGGCCCATCATGTCAAGCAACAGATTGATCACAACTATTGCATGGCAACTCGGCAACAAACCTACCTACGCGCTTGAAGGAAGTGTTTTTGTTGGGGGGGCGGTGGTGCAGTGGTTGCGAGATGAGCTTGACTTTTTTGAAGATACAGCAGATGTTGAGTTGATGGTGAAAAAAGCGAAAGATAACAATGGCGTTTATTTTGTACCCGCCTTTACCGGACTGGGTGCACCTTACTGGAATCAGCATGCCAAAGGCATTATTAAAGGAATTACCCGTGGGACAAAAAAAGAGCATATTGCACGTGCTGCGATCGAATCAATCGCTTACCAGAGTTATGATGTATTCAATGCGATGGAACAGGATATGGGTTTAAAAATAAAAAGTATCCGTGTGGATGGGGGTGCTTCGTCCAATAATTTCCTGATGCAGTTCCAATCGGATATATTGCAAAAGAATGTGCAGCGTCCTGAAATACTTGAAACCACTTCACTAGGTGCTGCATACCTGGCAGGATTGAATACCGGTTACTGGAAGGATATTCCGGAATTAACAAAACAATGGACACTCGAAAAGAAATTCAACCCGAAAATGGATAAGAAGCAGGTTAAGATTTATCTTGAAAATTGGCATAAGGCAGTACATAATACTTACTAAACAAATTAAAGATCAAACAGTAGATTTGTTACTTTTGACTTTAAAAAAAAGCTTTTTTCCCCGCTATTCAATGAAAAAGATCGGCTTGCTAATATTCATTTTTTTATTCACCATCCTGGCATTCGGACAAGTCGACTTTGCAAGTAATGTAAAGAAAAATGAAGTTGAGGAAAAGAAACAACCGCTTTTAGAGATTAAAAGAACTGTTGATGTTGGTGCAGGCTTTGGATTGGATTATGGTGGAATTATCGGTTTGCAGGTTACTTATATACCAATCAAATATGCCGGAGTTATTACTTCGATAGGTTACTATGCGGTTAATTTAGGTTGGCAAATTGGGGTAAAAGGATTTATTCTTCCTAAAACCAATTTAAAGAAAGTTAGGCCAACGGTTAAGTTCATGTATGGAACAAACAGACTGATCATTGTGGATGGTGCATCACAATTTAATAAGAGTTATTTGGGATTTACTCCTGGCGCCGGTGTAGAATTCAGATTTGGTGCGAAAAAGACACACGGACTCAATTTAGATGTGAACATTCCAATAAATTCCTCAGAATTTAATGAAGATTACCAGGCACTTATAGATAACCCGGCTATTGATATTACGGCACCTCCGTCACCGATTGCTATATCGGTCGGATATCATTTTGAATTTTAAAATGACGTCGGTTAGCAGCAGGTGTTAACCAATTTTGTTTACAATTTCGATAAACTTCTTATGTTCCATCGCAATGAGAGTTTCCGCGTAGAGTGCGCCATCCATTCTGCTGATCATGGATATTTTAGTAGCGGTTTCTTCATCGGGGGCTTCATAAATATCCAGGAAGTCATATTGCCCGAGTAATGCGTAATGCGATTTGAATTTCACTTCCGGACAAGCTTCTTTTACCTTTTTATACCATTTATGACTGGTCCTGTCACGTTTTTTTAACTGATCGCCGGCGCTGGGTGCCAGCTTTGTAAGTAAGATGTAAGTCGGCATGGCTATATATTTTAATGCACCGTTAATATGCAAAATCTACCGCCGAAAAGCAAGCAATAAACCCGGAAAATAAAAAAAGGCTCCCAAACGGAAGCCTTCGTATTTAGATGTTTCTGTTTCTATAGTTGAGGTCCGGCAGCTACCAACGCTTTTCCTTTTTCATTGTCAGTGTACTGAACAAAGTTGCTAATAAACAATCCAGCCAATTCCCTGGC
>PKSW01000079.1 GCA_002869465.1 Marinilabiliales bacterium | reverse complement strand
TTTCAGTACTTTAAATGACCAACTTCTGTTTCGTTCGAATTCACAGTATGCCAGGTCAAGGCCATCCAGGGAACTGCCCGACATCACACCGATGGCTGAGAATGTTTCCACCCTACAAGAATTTTAGTAGTTTTTCCAGTTGAACACCCCGTGATCCTTTCACTAAAACCTGGGCATTTCTGATGGGATGATTGATAAGATGTGATGCTGCTTCCTGTAAATTTAAAAAAGTTGGAAAGTTGGTTGTAGATCTTAATTTGAAAAACTCATTTCCCACCAAGATCACATTTTCAAATCCATTTTCCTGAAGCAGATGAATGATTTTTTTATGTTCTTTGGCCGCTGCATCTCCCAACTCAAACATGTCGCCCAGCAGCAGCCACGGATTTGCAGCCTGATATTCCCTGAAACTTTCAATGGCATTCGACATGCTGACCGGGTTGGCATTATAGGCATCCAAAATGATCCGGTTCGATTCGGTATCCAATAGCTGCGAGCGGTTATTATCGGGTTGGTAAGCGGATATGGCATCATTAATATGTTCCGGCGAGATTCCTTCGTACAAACCAAAGGCTATGGCCGCACGAATATTATCCATATTGTATTTTCCATACAATTTGGTCTCACACAGAAATTCCTGATTTTGGTAGGTCCATTTAAAGTTTAAATAAGGCTTGGATGCGATTATTTCAGCAGTAAAAAGTTCAGATGAAGAACCGTAGGTAATTCTTTCTAATCCTTCTGCAAGTTTTAATAACAGCGGATCATCTCCATTCACGATCGCCATCCCGTCATGGTTTCTTAGAAAGTCGTAAAGCTCACTTTTAGCCTCAATAACGCCTTCGAATGAACCAAATCCTTCGAGGTGTGCTTTGCCGATGTTCGTTATGATACCGGTTTGAGGACGGGCAATATCGCATAAAAAAGCAATCTCGCCTATATGGTTGGCGCCCATCTCGATAACTGCAATCTCCGTATCATCCGAGATGTTTAATATTGTTAGCGGAACACCAATATGGTTGTTGAGATTCCCTTGTGTGTAGCTTACTTTTTTCTCACTGGAAAGCACCAGGCTAATGAGTTCCTTGGTTGTGGTTTTGCCATTGGACCCTGTTATACCAATAAATTTGCAATTTAATGTTGACCGGTGTAAACGAGCCAGATCCTGTAAAGTATGAAGCGTATTTTCTACCAGGAAACACTTTTCATTGATTTTAAATACTTCCTGGTCAACAATTACAAGGCTGGCTCCTTTGTCAAGTGCGTCTTTGGCAAATTTGTTTCCATTGAAATTGTCACCTGATAAAGCAAAATAAATACTTCCTTTTATATCCTTCCGGGTATCTGTGGAAATTTTCCTGCAGGATAAGAAATGTTGATATAGTTCTGATAATGCTTGCATGGTGCAATAAAAAACCCCATTCGGTTTGAATGGGGTAAATTTATGAAATATTGTTCGTTTTATCTATTACCGGCAACCGGGCTGCCTACTCGTATCATAGCGCAACGGAAACCTACTGTTGAGGCTGATTCATCTTCATTCAAATATCTTCTTGTTCCAGGGCTCAGGTAATACACACCATCGTTCCATGAACCACCTTTAATGACACGTGATTTGTCGGATATCAAAGAAGTTACGCCATACTCATACATTTCTGATGTTGCATTTTCATCATCATAGCTTCCCAGCCAGTCGGCCTGAATGGTTGATTCATAATCTCCATCACGGTAGTTGATATTATCTGCTTTTCTGTAATTCTTCCTGTTGGCAGTTTCTTCAGCTGACACTTCAACATATTTGATTCTTCCCAGGCTGTCTTTCTCGGCAATACCGCCATCCATATCTTTTTCCATATTTTTGAAAACGTTACCTCTGAAAGGATTATAGTCTGATACTATTTCATGTGACATAGGACGGTAAACATCCAGTACCCATTCACTAACGTTGCCCCCCATATTATAAAGGCCGTAGTCATTCGGCCAGTAGGATCCAACGGGGGCAGGAATGGCTGCGCCGTCATTGAGGTTACCTGCAACGCCCATATAGTCACCGCTTCCGCGTTTGAAGTTTGTAACAAAACTGCCGTAATATTTGGTTTCATCGGTTCTTACGCCATCGCCATTCCATGGAAATTCTTTTCTTTCAACAACACGGTTATAAAATGTATTTCCAACAAGACCAAGTGCGGCGTATTCCCATTCAGCTTCTGTGGGCAAACGATAACTCGGGAGCATGATGCCGTCTTCAAATCGTACATTTCTAATACCTGTTCCACTTGGATCGAGGTCTTCCATGCCTTCATTCACAAGGCCTTCATATTGGCCGGCTAAATAGGCTTCTGTATTAAAGTTGTTCTCATCTTTCTGGTCGGGATCAAAATCCAGTATGCCTGTCCGAATCAGGATATTTTCGTTGACACGGTCTGTTCTCCATGATGCATAATCATTGGCTTGAACCCACGAAACACCCACCACCGGATAATACTGGTAGGATGGATGACGGAAATAGGTTTGTACCAGCGGCTCATTGTACGCAAGCCTGTCGCGCCAAACCAGTGTGTCGGGTAATGCTTTTTGTACAACGGTTGGATAGCTTTCTCCAAAAACCCGGTTCAGCCAATAAATATATTCGCGATAATCAAGGTTGCTCACTTCGGTTTGATCCATATAAAAACTACTGAGGGTCACTTTTCTGGGTAAATTATCCCATTCATAAAATGGTGTTTCTGCCGTAGCTCCCATAGTAAAGGTGCCGCCTTCAATTAAAATTAACCCGGGGCCGGTAATCTGTTCTGTATATTCTGATACTTCAAAACCTCCGTTGGCAGGATTGTTATATTCCCAGCCTGTAGTTCTGGATCTTTTGTTACTTGAACAAGAGGAATTGATCACCGTAAATGCAAAAGCACCTAATATTAAAATAGATAACTTGCTGATTTTGAACATTTTTAATTGTGTTTGTGTTTTTTGCTTTGTAATAACTAAAATAAGGGGGTTTTTATTGCCCTGATTGTTCTTTTTTTATCATTATAAATACAGAAATTCCATGCGAATGAAATTTCATGAGCGCCCAATGCTTCACCACCAACCTTGGAAAGCCCTATATCATAACTGTAGCCAAATTTAATATTTTTAAATGAAATACCAAGTAATACAATAATGGCATCCGGATTCTGAAAATTGTGTCGGAACCATGCACCTAAAACAAAAGGTTTTTTATTTAAATACAATCCGGCATTCAATTGTTGAAAATTTTGCTGGTACATATACAGAACTTGTGGTTCAATCATAAAATCATTATCGTCAACATTGCCCAGCAAACCACGGCTGGCATTGATGGTAATACCTCCGTGTGCTGTTAATTTTAAAGGCAATTTATCATCAGGGTTGTCGTAAAAAGACAAGCTGGGTTGCGTCATATGATCAGCTGTAAATCCGACAAAAAACTGATCGTAGTACCCGATAATTGTTCCAACCGAAAAATCTGCCACTGCAATGTTTGTATTTTCAGGTGGTGTTTGGTTCGATATATTGCTGATAGAACCATTTATTGGGTTTATCTGGTCAGCAAAAACAAGTTGATCCCAGTCCAATCGTTGCTGGTAGTAGGTTGCCTGGGCTCCAAAGCGGATAAACAATCCTTCAGATACTTGCAAGTTATAAGCATAAATAGCACCGACTATGGTTGTGTTTAATGCGCCATCACCCTGTCTGTCGTTCATTAGGATTACCCCAAACCCACTATTAATTGAAGGCAGATTTTGATCGTATGTAACGCTATAGGTTATGTATGCCTTGGTGAGTGATGGCCATTGATTACGGTAATTCAAGTTAACTCTGGCACATTCGGTAGCGCCTGCCAGCGCAGGGTTAAGGTATAGTGGATTCGCATAAAATTGCGAGAATTGCGGGTCCTGGGCCTTTACAGAACTCACAATGAGTGAAAAAGAAAATAATATAATTAATTGAACCAATCTGTTTCTCAGCATATTAATCCAGCTTCGATGATCAAAAATGCAATATTACGATATTTTAATTTTAATTGTAAAAAGAACCTGAATTAACTTGCCATTGGTTTTAAACACGGATAAAATAAAAGAATAAAAAATACGTTCAATGTCTAAATACCAAAGTATATTAAAGCCATATTTTTGACAGTTAACCAATCTACTATGCCATTTTTCAAAACCCTTGTTGTAGTGGTTGTTTTTTTATTGACAGCCATTGTTGCCCGGGCGATCCCATATAATTTCAATGAAGAAATCAAATGGAATAACGTTCAGAAATTTACTATCAATGGAGGCATTGAGATAAGTCGTCTTTCGTTTGATGGCGCGTATTACCCGTATTTTGATACGGTTCCGGAATTTGTCAAATCTTACCCCATTCATACAACAAATGCCTTGGTGAGCTGCTCACTACAAAACGCTGTTTATGAATCATTCTCAGCAGAGGAACAAGCACTATTAAAAGATTATTCGCTGAAAGAATTAAGTATAACCCCTGATTGTAAGTTAATTGTGAGCAGAAAACAGCCCTATGTCCAGGTAAGTTTTCAGCCTATTCGATGGAATCAGGCTAGTTCATCATTTGAAAAACTGGTGTCGTTTGATTTGGTTATCCAGGTGGATGATCAGCCCGAAAGAGATTATATGAGCCGGGAAAGAATCAATTCTGCATTAGCTGAAGGAGATTGGTTCAAAGTAAAAATTGACCGCAGTGGCATCTATAAAATAACCTACCAGGAATTACAGGAAATGGGTTTCAATGTTTCTGCGAATCCAAAGAAAATAGCCGTTTTTGGAAATGGCGGCGGTATTCTTCCTGAGATAAACAACATACCGAGGCATGATGACCTGGTGCAAAATCCTATTCTGGTAGTCGGTGAAGGTGATGGTTCATTTGATCCGAATGATTATATATTGTTTTATGGTGAAGGCCCTGTAACATGGAAATATAATTCAGTTTCAGGAGTTTTTAATTTCCAGTCAAATTATTATGACGATTACTCATATTATTTTATTACGGTATTAAATGAAGATGCCAGCAGGATTCAAACGATACAACCTCCAACGGGCCAACATGATGTTGTAATTGATGAATTTACTGATTATGCGCATCATGAACTGGATGAAAAGAATTTGTTTAATACCGGACGCCAATGGTTTGGAGAAGTATATGATTTTAGTGT
>PKSW01000435.1 GCA_002869465.1 Marinilabiliales bacterium | reverse complement strand
TTCCATCAGATAATTGAGTAATCCTGGAAGCTGATCCTCCTGGTGCTGTTTTATTTGTTCAATCGATCTTTTTTCTATTTCAGGAATATGCATGGTATAGGACTCTTACTATTTTTTTTGAACTCTATCTGTAAATTTTATGCCTTCATTTTTACAAATGATCTGCGTCAGGTGATTACCCATCATCACTACATTGATCAGTCCTCCTGAAGTACCTGCCCATTGACCGGTCATGTAAAAATCTTTCAATCCTTTGATTTGCCATGTTGTGGGTTTGCCAAATGTTTTCCGGGTAGCTTTCCAACTGATCTGTCCTCCGGTCCAGTTATTTGTATAACGAATATAGGTAGCCGGGGTGGCCACGTCGATCATCTCCACATATTCTTTAATATTTCCAAATTTTGTTTCGAGTGCTTCAATTACATCTTTTGCAACCCGGTTTTTTTCTTTGTTGTATTTTGATTTATCATTCAGTCGCAGGTTTTGCCAGTATTCCCAGTCCTTAGCCTCTGGCATCAAAGCCAATAGAGATTTACCTTCGGGAGCAGCATGCGGATCATCACAGTAATGGGTAACTTCGAGGTGTGTCATCGTGGTCATTTTGTCGATAACAATAGGCTTGTCGATGTAAAAATGAATTTTACGTGGCATATCCGAGAAGTCGCGGTTAAGACCGAGGGCAATATAAAGGGTTTTGTCAATCGTTTCAAATACATCAGATTCGTATCTTTCTATGATGTTCTTGTCTTTATATTTTCCGCCGAGTAAATCATAAATTGCTGTGCGGCCATCGGCAGCATTTACAACCTTATCACAACGGTGTACTTTTCCGTTTTCCAGTTCAATGCCGCGTGTACGATCATTCTCAACAAGTATTTTTTTAACTTTTGAATCGAAGTGAATGATGCCGCCCAGTTCTTTATAACTTTTTTCCATCATGCTGCTGATCAATGCTGCGCCTCCTTTTGGATAACCCGTGTCTTTTTTGTTACGCCAGACGAGTGGCATGATGGAATAAAACAAGGGCATATGTCCTACGAATGCTGTTTCAATGGCGTATTTGAGTGTTGGGTTTTGCAGTTTTTCGGCAAATTCACGATTTGTAATCTTCAAATATTTGCGCATGCTCCTCAAATACGGAAACATATGATAAGCCACTTTGAGTTTATCAGCAACAGTCATTACTTCAAATGGCTTTTTGATTGGTAATTTAACTTTGTTAAACTTCCTGACCAGCGCGATAAACTTCTTGATTTGTTTTCTATCCTCAGGCGCTTTGGTTAAAAATTCGTTTTCCAGTTGATCAATATCGCTGTAGAAATGAATCCGGTTGCCGTCTTTATCATCCACTACCGAATGGCTGTCGAAAAAAACGAAGTCGATGGATTTCATATCAATGATATTATTCCAGAAATCATAATACACTTCAGCGGGTGACAGGCCTTCCATAAAATGAATGCAGCCATCAATATTGTAATCTTTTCTTTTCCATGAAGCACATAATCCGCCAGACATTGAATAGGATTCGAATATCTCCGTTTGGAAGCCATTCATCTGCAAATAACTGCCTACCGACATACCTGCCAATCCTGCCCCGATTATGATCACTTTTTTTTGTTGCTTCATTGAAATTGCAAGTTATGGTTTGTTTTCGATTGCTTGAATTTTTTCTTCTACTTTCTGCCGTTGCGATGTTTTTTCAAATTCTTTGTTCAGCGATTTCGAATAAAGTTGTAGTGCTTTTTCTGTATTTCCAATGGACTGGTAATAATCGGCTGCAAGCACGTAACTTTCAAAATATCCGGGATTGAGGGCAATAAAATAATCTATATAATTATCTTCCAGTAGTATTTTATTTTGTGTGGCTTCCTTAAGTTTAACAAGTTCCGATTTATACTGTAAATAATTTTTGAACTCAACTGAATACAGGAATGGATCATCCGGAATGGTGGATGCTGTATCATACATGGTAGCTGAGGGGTTCATGTAATCTGCAGAGAAAAAGTCAGATAAATTATAGTTGAGGTATTTTCCCAACTGGTAAGGCGCTGTCGAAATCCAGATGTTTCTTTTTAGAGGCTGAAAAATGACACTATGGTGTGAGATCATCTGTGCCATGGCTTTTTCATTGCCGATGCCAATAGGTTGTTCGTTTAAACCCCAGCGATTTCGTAATATGGCTGCTGCTTCCAGATAGCTTAATGTATCTTCCTTGCTGAGCATTTCAATAGTCCGGTTTTGCCTGTACAATGATGCCGATGTTGAGATTTGATCGTTGTTATTTTTGTCATCTGCAAAAGCATTGCTTTGAAAATGATTGGAACAAACTAAATATTCATTATCAACGCTGTAAACCCCAAGTTTTGATGGTGATTTTTCAATGATGACTGCCTGATTATCACTGGCTGATCCAATCAACAGGGATTCGGCCACGAAAGTTTTTCTTTTTTTTGCAATCTCAATAGCCTCCTCAATGTTGGTTGCATACTGCAAAATCTCTCTTGCTAACAAAGAAATAGGCGTAGCTGCCCTGAATGGCACATCCGATTTCCCGGCATTGATTGTAACTGTTAATCCTTTATTGTTCATTCCAGAAACGACACCTATCATACTCGCCCAGGTGATGTAAGCGAATTCGTGGCCTTCATCAGGTTTTACAAAGCAGATAATTTTGTCTTCAGCAAAGGCATCATTGATGTAAAAATCAAAATTCCGTCCGATGATCATGCTGCTGTCTGTATAACCCATGTTGGCGGCAAAAGAGGTACAGCCCACCAGCATCAAGTCCTGCAAGGCATGGCCTACATCATGGGCAGCATGGTAATTGAGCATGCGTTCGTATTTAGAGCCGATGAAATCAAAATCGTCAGAAGCAGAAAATGAGATGCCGTATATTTCTTCCTGGTATTCATTTAAAATATACTCATCAATATCACGATTGAAGAACCGGATGAAATATTTCAGAAAATTCAGGTAGGATTCAGATGGAATCATTTCCTTGATCTGATCAATAAATGATTTTTCCTGTTTGTAAATCAACTCTTTAGTCAATTTCCCACTTACCACACCTCGTTCAAAAGCAGGGCCTTCAAGGTACATTTCCCAAAGTCCGTATGTATTTTTTTTCAACCAGCTGTTTCCTATTTGATATTGATCAGGTCCGGTCGTTTCTCTTCGCAGATTCTTAACAATCGATTCATCAACAGCCGGTTTTGATATTTGTGTATCGAAATGATACCATGTAAAAAAGGTAATAATTACCAGCGCGACTGCTAACAGCAGAAACAATAGAAATCTCAGAAATTTATTTTTTGGCCTATTTTTCATTTATTTCTTTAATCAAATTATTGATACCCAGAAATTCACCGCAGGTGATCAGGCTGCTCATGCTTACACCTAGCATGCCATGAAGACTAACATTCTGGCCCGTAAAAAACAGGTTGGGTATCTTAGTTCTTGGTGCCACATAGGTTGTTAAAGGGTTTTTATAGTTCATTGAAATACCGTACATGCCCCCATCGGGTGTTCCGATATAATCACGCAAAGATAAAGGTGTGCTGACATTATAGTTTTCAATATTTCCCTTGATTTCCGGAAATTTCTCCGATACCAATTGAATTAATTTTTCTGCTTTCGCTGCTTTCCAATCCTCATATTCATAGCCTCTTTGCCGTATGGGCAAGTCTTTCCATTTTTCAACTTCTGCAAATTTCATGTATGTATGAATGCTGATACAATTTGCAAATGTATCTGAACCGGATATAGCAGGTACAAACAAATAGTAAAACTCCGGCCAGTTTTTTTCTGAATAGTAGGACGGATACCAGACATCGTTTCGTTTGTAATAATGATAGTTATAATTCAGGTACGGAAAAGAGTTTTCTTTTAATTTAAGATGCAGCGTAAGAGCAGAAATGGTGCTGTCAAGATTCGCAATACGCTGTTTGTATGTTTTCCGGAGCAGCGTGTCATCCAGCATGGAAATGGTATATGCAGGATGTATATTGGAAATGAATTGTTTACCGAAAATTGTTTTTCCCTGTTCGGTTTTAACAGCAATGATCTTTCCGTTTTTTGATACAAACTCAGAAACTTTTTCACGGTTAAAAACATCTCCTCCGGAATCTATTATATTCCCGGCAAGCGATGTGGCTATCTGATAACTTCCATCTATCAGTTTATAGGCACTGTCAATATAGTATTTGTTAATGAGCGCATGTGTATAAAAAGGGGTTTTGTTTTTCTCACCGGCGTGTACAAAGTTCAGTGCACCCAAAACATTTTGAAGACACGCGTTTTTTGTTATCGATTTTATTTTATTGAAGGCCCCGGTATGTAGGGCTTGATTTGTTCTGATATCAAAATTTTTGAGAGGTTTCAGATTGTACACATCCACTTCGCTTGTTGCTTTCTCAATTTCTCCGAAATAATTCGCAATATCAGCTTTCTCATTTGGGAAATAGGAACTAAGTAATTCAACGAATGCATGTTTACCCATGGCATATTTATACTCTTTTCCTTCGATACTGAATTGATCAAAACCCGTTGCATCCATTCTTTTTATTTTGATCTTATCCAGAATGCCGAGGTATTTAAAAAGTTGATGGGTTACCTGTCCTTCGTCAAGGCTGCCGATATAATGCATACCGGTGCTATATTCGCAACCAAAGCGTTTGAAGCTATGGAGGGTTCCGCCCAGTTTTGAATTTTTCTCAAGCACACAAACACGATATCCATGTTTGCTGAGGATCGCAGCGCATTCGAGACCTCCAAGCCCACTCCCAATTATTACAACATCATAAACAGTTTCCATCAAAAGACCAACGCAAAACAATAGTGAATATTGAATGAATTTCAGTTGGATTCAAAAGTAAGAAAAGATTCAGACCTAAAGGAAGATGTTCAGTCGGCTATTCTGGATAAAATTGATACCGAAGATTAAAAGGTGCAGATTTAGACTAATCATTGCCTCTTAAAAGTAGTATAACCTGAATCATCACCATATTCTTTTAAAATATGCCAGATTCGGAGCTCATCCTTTTTCTTATTATAGTAAATGGTATGAGTACTGAATTTATCAGGATCATCGTATTTATTTGGATATAAATACAATGTGTTATTTAATGGTGAATACTGGTATTCTTGCGTGTTCCCATTTATTATGTTCATGCGCCACATGCCAAATTCAACATAGG
>PKSW01000156.1 GCA_002869465.1 Marinilabiliales bacterium | reverse complement strand
GCCCACCACAACCGAACGTGCGCCAAATTACAGGATATATGGACACCTTCACTTTATGCTAAAAGATACCTTATGCAAATTAACGGCCTATCAGAATATGGATTTTAAAAACAGTCCTGATTATGATAATACACTGTTCGTTCCTTTCATGGACAATACGAATGGATTATACACCTATGGTGGTGGCAGGTATATGGATATTCCAATTCCTGAATCGGACACAACCTGGTTAGATTTTAACTTGGCATATAATCCTTATTGTGCTTATGCTTCGCGATGGTCATGCCCTTTGGTTCCTTTTGAAAATGACTTGAATGTTTCAATTATTGCCGGCGAAAAGAGTTATAAATAGGCATAAAAAAAGCCCCGGATTTATATCATCCGAGGCTCTCATTCATTTATGAAAACAGTTATTTTTTGACGGCATCCACGATGGCTTTGAAAGCTTCGGGATGGTTCATAGCGAGATCCGCTAATACTTTGCGGCTAATCTCAATATCTTTGGCATGTAATTGACCCATAAAAACTGAGTACGACATTCCATGTTCCCGAGCTGCTGCATTGATCCGTTGGATCCACAGTGACCTGAAATTACGTTTGTTAACTCGTCTGTCACGGTAGGCATACTGCATGCCTTTTTCATACGCGTTTTTTGCAACCGTCCAGACATTCTTCCGGCGACCAAATTGTCCCCTGGTCTCCTTCATGATCTTTTTCTTACGTGCCTTTGAGGCAACTGAATTTACTGATCTTGGCATTTTTTTACGTTTTTCTTCATTATAGCGTTCCTATTTTTTAGAAAACTTAACTGGCTATAACAAAAGTTAATAATTCATTTAATTAGCTACGAAGCAATCTTCTGATGGTTTTTTCATCTGCTTTGTCAATAATGGAAAAGTAACCGAGGTTACGTTTACGCTTTGTTGACTTTTTAGTCAAAATGTGACTTTTGTAAGCATGCTTCCTTTTAATTTTTCCAGAGCCCGTCAGCACGAATCTCTTTTTCGCTCCGGATTTAGTTTTCATTTTTGGCATTACTTCAAATTTATTTAGTTTATAAAAAATTACTTTTTGGGTGAGATGATCATGATCATCCGTTTTCCTTCAAGACGAGGTAATTGTTCTACTTTACCATAATCTTCCAACTCCTGGGCAAATTTTAAAAGCACATACTCACCTTTTTCTTTGTACACGATCGACCTGCCTTTAAAAAATACATCCACCTTTACTTTGGCTCCATCCTGGAGAAAATTGATGGCGTGTTTCAGTTTAAAATTAAAGTCGTGATCATCAATATTTGGCCCAAGCCTAATTTCTTTTACAATGATTTTCGCCGTTTTCGCTTTCATTTCTTTTTGTTTCTTTTTCTGTTCGAAAAGAAACTTTTTATAATCAATTATTTTACAAACCGGCGGATTTGCTGTAGGCGAAATTTCAACCAGGTCAAGTTCCTGTTCATCAGCCATATTCAACGCATCGCGAAGCTGATAGATCCCTGTTTCAATATTTTCGCCAACCACCCTTACAACGGGTGCTGTTATAAATTCATTGATCTTGTTGGGGTCTTCTTTTTTAACATAAGGTCGTCTTCCCCTGCCTTTATTGCCTCTGAACTGTGCTATTGTAAAATCTCCTATATTAGTTAATACTTTATTTATCTGCAAGCAGTTCTGCCACTTCATCATTGATGAGTTTTGCAAAACCCTCTATATCATAAGTTCCCATATCTCCTTCGCCATGTTTACGAACGGATACGGTTCCTTCGTTTTCTTCTTTCTCACCCACGATCAGCATATACGGTATTTTCTTCATCTCTGCATCCCTGATCTTCCTTCCGGTCTTTTCGTTTCTACCGTCAATGAGGCCGCGAATTTCGTACTTTTTAAGCAAATTTAAAACATTTTCAGCGTAAGATTGATATTTTTCGCTGATAGGCAGTATGATAACCTGGTCAGGCGTAAGCCATAGCGGGAAATTCCCGGCACAATGCTCGATCAAAACCGCTACAAAACGCTCCATCGATCCGAATGGTGCCCTGTGTATCATCACCGGCCTGTGTTTTTCATTATCAGAACCTATATACGTCAAATCGAAACGCTCTGGCAAATTATAATCCACCTGGATAGTACCAAGCTGCCATTTTCTGCCGATGGCATCTTTTACCATGAAATCCATTTTCGGTCCGTAGAATGCCGCTTCACCATATTCGATATGGGCATCTAGGCCTCTTTCTTCAGCTACTTCAATTATGGCTCTTTCTGCTTTCTCCCAGTTTTCATCGCTACCGATGTACTTTTCTTTGTTGTCAGGATCGCGCAATGAAATCTGTATAGAAACATCTTTAAAATCAAGTGCGTTGAATATCTGGTGAATGATATCAATTACCCCGTTAAATTCTTCTTTGATCTGATCAGGAGTACAAAAAATATGTGCATCATCCTGTGTGAAGCCACGCACCCTTGTAAGCCCGTGTAATTCACCACTTTGCTCATACCTGTAAACCGTTCCGAATTCAGCCATACGAAGTGGCAGATCCTTATATGAATGAGGAAAAGCATTGTAAATTTCACAATGATGCGGACAATTCATCGGTTTTAAGAAGAATTCTTCTCCTTCAACCGGTGTTTTGATAGGCCTGAACGATTCTTCTCCATATTTTTGATAATGGCCTGAAGTTTTGTACAACTTCACATTGCCAATATGGGGTGTGATCACCTGATCGTATCCTTTTTCTTTTTGGACTCTCTTTAGATATTGCTCCAGCCTTTCCCTTAATTCGGCACCTTTAGGCAACCATAATGGCAGCCCCTGCCCCACCTGCTGCGAAAAAGTAAACAATTCCAGTTCTTTCCCCAACAGCCTGTGGTCCCTTTTCTTCGCTTCTTCCAGTAAAACGAGGTATTCGTCGAGTTCTTTCTTTTTAGGGAAAGTGATGCCGTAAATACGTGTCAGTTGTTTTCTGTTCTCATCACCGCGCCAATATGCACCAGCCACTTTCATCAGTTTGACGGCTTTAATGGGTGAAGTGTCAGGAATGTGAGGCCCACGACACAGGTCGGTAAAGTAACCGCTACTATAAAAAGTGATCTCCCCGTCTTCCAGGTCATTGATCAGTTCAATTTTATACTCGTCGCCTTTCTTTCCGAAATAATCCAAAGCTTCTGATTTTGATACTTCTTTCCGGTCGAAAGTCTGTTTTTCGCGGGCCAATTCCAGCATCTTTTGCTCGATCTTAGGGAAATCTTTTTCAGAAATGGCATGATCTCCGAAATCAATATCATAATAAAAACCGTTTTCAATATCTGGCCCAATACCAAATTTCACACCCGGGTATAGCAATTCAATTGCTTCAGCCATCAGGTGTGCCGATGAATGCCACATGGCTGCTTTGCCATCAGTATCATTCCATGTGAGCAAGCTTAATTTTACGTCTTCTTCGATAGGAAGTGTCGCATCTTTCACTTCACTGTTCACCTTGGCTGCAAGCACATTCCTGGCCAGTCCTTCACTGATATCTCGTGCGATATCCATAGGTGTTATACCTGCCTCATATTGCTTAACTGATTTATCCGGTAATGTTATATTGATCATTTCTGAGATTCCTGTACAAAAATTGGCTGCAAAAGTACAAAAATACTCTTGAAAACCAACAATCTAAAGAAAGAAAATAATGTGATCCGAATTGGTGTTGAAGCCAATAATATTACTGTCGTAAGAAATTATTCCTTTTTATCTACAGCTTTTAAATTCAGCATATTAACCGGATTGGATGTCATTCCGATAATGTTTTTCTGAACAAACCTGATGACTTCATCATAGTATAAAATAACCACTGGCGCT
This sequence comes from Marinilabiliales bacterium, assembly GCA_002869465.1. Lineage (GTDB taxonomy): Bacteria > Bacteroidota > Bacteroidia > Bacteroidales > F082 > UBA4459. The sequence goes on along the minus strand of PKSW01000156.1, from coordinate 1,370 downwards.
TCTTTCATGACAATACTATCCATTTTACGATAGAGATCATTTCTTTTTTTCCGATCATTTTCAATGTAAGCCTCCTCAAATAGCTGATCAAATTCAATATTTGAAAAGTGGGTATAATTTGGTCCATTAGGTGCAAAGTTTTCAGAATAAAATAGTGAAAGATAATTCTCTTCATCAGGGTAATCGGCAATCCATGAAGCCCTGAAGAAATTCACCCGCGACTGTGCCCTTAACTCTATGGCCACTGCCGGAGGAACTACTTCTATTTCAAGTTGCAAACCAATTTCCTTAAGTTGCGACTGGACAAATTTACAAAGGTCAATATAGTCGGATGTGGTTACTAAAGTAATCGCCTCTAAATTCAAACCTTCAGCATTTAATTCTGTCAGCAGTTTCCTGCTTTTATCCGGATTATAATCATATCCATATTGAGCATCTTCAGAGAACGCAGGCATTCCTTTGGGTATCATCCCTTTTGTTCCCGGTATACCAATTCCATTTCTTAAATAGCGAATCATTTTGTCGCGGTCGAATCCGAAATTAATTGCCTGCCGTAATTTCTTTTGGGCCAATGGACTATTTTGAGCATTTTCAATGCTTGCATCAACAAGAATTCCCAAGTATTCCGTGTTTAAATAAGGTACGCTGATCATATTGAAACGATCCTTATACCTGCTGCGTAATTCGCCATTTCTATCTAGCAATTCGTCTTTGTATGAAGGATAAATTCCCGAAAGAAAATCGAGATTTCCCTTTGTAAACTCTAGAAAAGCAGTCATTTTATCCTCCACGAAAGTAATGGCAACGGCATCTAGAAAGGGTAATTTGTTTCCATCTATTTCTTCAAAATAATGATCACTCTTCCTGAAAACCATTTTGATATTTTCTTCCCAATGTTGTAAATAAAACGGGCCTGTACCCACTGGGTGTTTTCTGAATTTACCTTTATAAAAATTAACAACTTCATGAGCTAATACGGAGCAATATTGCATCGATAAAATGCTTAAAAAGGGTGGAAATGGTTTTTCAAGTATTATAAGCAGCGTTGAATCATTCTCAGCTATTATAGCTAGTGAATTTTCTTGCCTGGCTACTTTTGCCATCACCCAAGAACCAGGTGAAGCGGTTTCTGGCGCTGCTAATCGTTTCAGACTGTACACAAAATCATCTGCAACAACTTTTCGTTCTCCTCCATCAAACACTTTATCCGGGTGAAAATAAACATCAGTTCTTAGGTGAAATGTATATTTCAGCCCATCTTCAGAAACTTCCCACCTTTTAGCGATACAAGGTTCAATATTCAGTTCATCATCCAGTTGCACCAAACCATTATACAACTGATTACATGCCCAAATGTGCGCCTGATCACG
>PKSW01000026.1 GCA_002869465.1 Marinilabiliales bacterium | reverse complement strand
TTGATCAGGATGCAAATAAATAGAAATAAGAGAATTAAAAGAATGCAGGAAGCTTATGTTAAGTAAAAACAGAACATTAATTTTAGGCGTTATTTTAGTATTGGCAGTAGCCGTTTATTTATTCCTCGAATACAACCAGAATAATGAAAAGAATTATAGAACGCAATTGCCTGAACTGGATACGGCCATAATTTCACAGATCTTTATAACGCTGCCTGCCGGTGCGGGTCAGATCGTACTTAATAAAGACAGCCATCATTGGATAGTTAAGTCCGGCGATGAATCTTATCGGGCGGATGTGAATATCATCCAGGCATTAATCCAAAACCTCGATCGGGCAGATGTGAAGCGTGTCGCATCCACTTCTCCGGATAACTGGGAGGTATTTCAAATTACAGATGACTTGGGAACACGTATCAGGTTTGAGAAAACTGATCATACGGCCAGCGATATCGTTATAGGAAAGTTCGATTATATACAGGCCAAAAATCCGGATCCCAATCCATACAACCGTCAACCTCAGGGCGAAATGCTTTCCTATGTGAGGGTTGATGATGAAGCATCGGTATATGCTATCGATGGCATGATCGCCCTCGGGTTGGGTAAAACCATGAACGATTACAGGGATAAAAGGATCATAAATATCCAGAAGGAATCAATCAATAAACTTGAGTTTAAATATACTGATCAGCTAGGATTTCAGCTGGAAAAGCAAAATGAAAAATGGATGTTCCCTGATGGAACAGCTGCCGATTCTGCCCTTATGGCAAAATATTTAAATAGCATCAGCCGCCTGAGAGGTAAGGAGTTTGCAGCAAAGGACCAGATACCTTCCGGTGAAAATGCCAGCTTGACATTAACCTATGATGGTTCAAAAATGGTAGATGTAAAATTGTATATGCCCGATACATCTTCAACATATATTTATTCGTCGCAAAACCCTACCACTATTTTTAATGACAATGATCAGAAGTTAAAAGAGAAGCTGTTTGTATCAGAGGATTACTTTATTGAAGATAAATAATACAGGCTATAAAAGTCATTTTAAATAATAAGCTTACTTTCAAACCATTTGTATTTTTATCTTAACTTCGCCACTTCATTAAAATTTTCAATATGACAGAAGCAATTAAGCGAACTTTGAGAGATTCAAAAGCAGCCCGTTGGACTGCCCTTGGGATTCTTTCATTCACCATGTTTGCAGGTTATTTATTTAACGAGATAATTTCTCCAATGAAGCCCATTATCGAAAGGGTTTACGGTTGGGACGGATCTGACTTTGGGATGTTTTTTAGTGCCTATGGTTGGTTCAATGTATTTTTTCTTGCTTTACTTCTGGTTGGGATCCTTCTCGATAAGTTCGGAATCCGGTTCAGTACCATAGCATCCGTACTTACCATGATTGTGGGTGCTTGCCTTAAGTATTATGCATTCAGCACTGATTTTGGTGGTGCCATGTTATTTGGTTTTGATATGCAGCTTATGCTTGCTTCATTAGGATTTGCACTATTTGGTGTGGGTGTTGAATATGCTGGAATTACGGTTTCGAAGGCAGTAGTTAAGTGGTTTAAAGGCAAGGAAATTGCGATGGCAATGGGAATGCAGGTTGCCATAGCCCGTTTGGGTTCTTTTGTGCCACTTGCGTTCGGTGCAGCGATGGCTACCGCATGGAGTGTTCCAACAGCAGTTGCGTTTGGCGTTTTATTTCTGATAATTGGCTTTTTCGGATTCCTCGTGTATAACGTAATGGACCGGAAACTTGATAAAGAAGATAGTGATGCTGCAGAAGGTCTTCCTGAAGAGGAAAAGTTCAAACTGTCTGACCTTAAAGTAATCATTGACAATAAAGGATTCTGGCTCATCGCTATTTTATGCGTACTTTTTTACTCTGCCGTATTTCCATTCTATAAATATGGACCCGACCTCATGGTGAATAAATTTGGCGTATCAGACAAATGGTCAGGATTAATACCTGCACTGGTACCTTTTGGTACTATTTTCTTAACCCCACTGTTCGGTGGTATTTACGACAAAAAAGGAAAAGGCGCAACCATTATGATCCTTGGCGCAATCATGCTGATCTTCGTTCACTTTATCTATTACTTGCCAGCTATCACCAGTGTTTATATGGCTTTTGTTAACGCTATTGTTCTTGGTATTGCATTTTCACTCGTTCCTTCAGCCATGTGGCCTTCAGTGCCAAAAATTATTCCTGAAAAGCAAATAGGATCAGCATATGCCTTCATTTTTTGGATACAAAATTTTGGCTTATGGGGGATTCCGCTACTTATAGGAATTGTGTTGGAAAGGACCAATCCAGGCATTGCAACAGGAATTCAACAAGTAATGAAAAACTTAAAAGCTCAAAACCTGACCGAGGGTCAGATGGATGAAAAGATTGCAATGCTCAAGGAAGCCGGAGAATATCCAATCTATAATTACGAAACTACTTGGATGATTTTCGTTGGCCTGACGGTTCTTGCGCTCATCGTTGCGATCATGCTGAAAGCGGAAGATAAGAAAAAGGGTTACGGCCTTGAATTGCCTAATATTGAAAAATTAAAATAATCAATTTAAAATGAGTAAAGACATATTAAAACTGAAGCCCGAGAGTATTTGGAAAAACTTTTATGAGTTAACGCAGATACCCAGGCCCTCAAAAAAAGAAGAGAAAGTAATTGCATACCTGAAAAAATTCGGTGAGGACCTGAACCTTGAAACCATTGTTGATGAGGTAGGTAACGTGATTATTAAAAAACCTGCTACTTCGGGCATGGAGAACCGCAAAGGTGTGATCCTCCAGGGACATATGGACATGGTACCTCAGAAAAATGCGGATACTGTCCACGATTTTGAGAAGGACCCGATTGATGCCTATGTGGATGGCGAATGGGTAACAGCTAAAGGAACCACGCTGGGTGCCGATAACGGCATGGGCGTTGCCGCCGGAATGTCGGTATTGCAAGCAGCCGATATCGAGCATGGCCCAATTGAGGTGCTTATCACTATGGACGAGGAAACCGGAATGACAGGTGCTGAAAACCTGAAATCCGGGATACTTGATGGCGACATCCTGATGAACCTTGACTCGGAAGATGAAGGCGAATTGTATATCGGATGTGCCGGTGGTGTGGATACCAATGGTGAATTCAAATACAAAGCTGAAGATACTCCTGAAGGTATGGCGGCTTATAAAGTAAGTGTAAAAGGCCTGAAAGGCGGTCACTCGGGATTGGATATTCACCTGGGACGTGGAAACGCCAACAAAATAATGAATGTATTGCTGATGAAAGCATTTGAAAAGTATGGCGTTCGTCTGGCAGAAATTAACGGTGGAAGTTTAAGGAATGCCATTCCCCGTGAATCATTCGTAACAGTGGTTGTTCCGGAGGATAAAAAAGAAGATTTTGAAGCATTTGTGAGCGAATTTGAGGAAATTGCCCAGGATGAATTCAAAAAAGCAGATCCCGGTTTGGTAGTTATTGCTGAGGCTGCAGATGTACCAGCAAAAATCATCGATGAGAAAACACAGAAAAACCTGTATGATGCGGTTGCCGGATGTCCGAATGGTGTGATCAAAATGAGTGAAAGCGTGAAGGGTATCGTTGAAACTTCAACCAACCTGGCCATCGTAAAATCAGATGGTAAAAAAATTGAACTTTGCACGCTAAACAGGAGTTTAGTGGATGATGACAGGGATAAGTTGGCAGCAGAGATCAGGACTGTATTTGAAGCTGCTGGTGCCAAAGCGGTGAGCGAAGGTGCTTACCCGGGCTGGAAACCCAATCCGGATTCCGACATTCTGAAAGAGATGAAAGAAATCTATAATAATAAGTATGGAAAAGTACCTGAAGTGAAGGTAATCCATGCAGGACTTGAGTGTGGAATTTTAGGTGCTACTTACCCGAATTGGGATATGATCTCATTTGGTCCTACCATCCGTAACCCACATTCACCTGACGAAATGGTGAAGATTGATACGGTTGAGTTGTTTTATGATTTCCTAGTGGAAACTCTGAAGCACGTTCCAGAAAAGAAATAACCAACAATAATTTAAATTGTAAACCCCGTTGAAGATTTTTTCCCAAAGTTTTTTGAGTTCAAAGAAAAAAGTCTATTTTTGCACTCCCAAAATAAAGAACAATGACGAAGAGAACATTTCAACCTTCAAACAGGAAAAGAAGAAATAAACATGGCTTTCGCGAAAGAATGGCCAGTGTGAATGGCCGTAAAGTGCTTAAGAGAAGAAGGTCAAAAGGAAGAAAAAGATTGACGGTTTCTGACGAAATGAAATAACAGAAGTATTAGAATTTTATTCTAATTCGGGCAAAAATATGGACAAGGAGGTATATGATATACCTCCTTTTTCGTTTTCGTAAAAAGCAATAACTTCGCATGAGTTTTTAAAAGCATCTGAATGTTAGAATTTATTTTAAGTGTCATATTAATATTTATTCTGCTGGGCTACGCTTTCAGGTTGTTTTTACGATACGGATTGCCCTGGCTGATGGGCCGTTATGTAAAAAAACAGCAGGAAAAATTTTACCAGGGATTTGATCAGGCAGGTGGAAGAACACAGCAGAAAAAAGAAGGTGAAGTCAAAATCAAACAACCCAGGAAAAAAACAAAAAAAGACGAAGGCGAATTCGGTGAATATGTAGAATTTGAAGACCTAGATAAATAAAAGTCGTTAGTTTAAATGAAATACAGTTTTCAATGGATAAACAATTGATTAAAAAGTCGGCTCCCTATTTGGTAGCCATTATTGTTTTTTTAGCCATCACGTTTACTTATTTTTCCCCATTACTCGAAGGAAAAAAACTAAAGCAACACGACATCACCATGTTCAAAGGCATGTCGAAGGAAATTGTTGATTTCAGGGAAAAAACCGGCGAAGAAGCGCTGTGGACCAATTCCATGTTTGGAGGTATGCCCGCCTGGCAAATCTCCGTAAAGTACCAGGCTAACCTGGTGAGATACATTGATAAGGTACTCATGCTGGGATTGCCCTATCCGGCCAATTACGTTTTCCTGTATTTCCTCGGATTCTTTATACTGATGTTGGTGTTAAAAAATGATCCCTGGGTGAGTTTACTCGGGGCCATTGCATTTGCGCTATCCTCTTATTTTTTCATCATTCTCGGTGCAGGTCATACCTCAAAAGCACATGCTATAGGTTATATGGCACCAGTGCTGGCTGGAATAATACTGGCTTTCAGG
>PKSW01000283.1 GCA_002869465.1 Marinilabiliales bacterium | reverse complement strand
GATATAAAAGCACTGGTCATTTTTAAATCCAGTTTGCTGAGCACTTCATCTTTTTCCCAGTAATAATTCATATTGCTTTGTACCTGCTCGAAATAGCTGCAAGTAACACCCCCGGCATTGGCCAAAAAATCAGGAATGGTATATATACCTTTTTTATCGAGAATTTTAGCTGCTTCAGGCGAAGTAGGCCCGTTGGCTGCTTCGGCGATCACCTTTACTTTTTTATGAATTTGATCGACATTATCGCCGGTAATCTGGTTTTCAATAGCGGCGGGTATCAGGATGTCCACCTCCTGCTTCATCCAGTCTTCGCCGGGGACCATTTTATAACCCATTTTTACCGCTTTCGAGATATTGATACCTCCAAAAGAATCCGTTACCGACCTGAGTTCTTCAAGATCAATGCCTTCAGGCTTACAAACCGCATAACTGTCCTGTTCGTCCTGCACCCATGAGGAAACACACTTCACAGTTCCACCCATCTGCTGGTAAAGTTCGATGGCGTATTGCGACACATTTCCAAATCCCTGCACGCTGGCGGTCGTTTCAGAAGGATCGATACCCAATTCTTTGAGTGCTTCACGCAAGCTAATGATTACACCATACCCGGTGGCTTCGGCCCTGCCCAATGAACCTCCCATACCTACAGGTTTTCCGGTAATTACACCGGGCTGTCGCGAACCGCTGATCACCTCGTATTCATCCAACATCCAAAGCATATGCTGTGCATTGGTCATCACTTCTGGTGCGGGAATATCGATATGGGGTCCGATATTTTTATATACCTGCCTGATCCATCCCCTGCAAAGTCTTTCCTGTTCAAAAGAACTCAAATTATGCGGGTCACAGATCACACCCCCTTTACCACCACCCAGAGGTAGATCCACTACGGCAGTTTTCCAGGTCATCCACATGGCCAGCGCCCTAACCGTATCAATCGTTTCGTGCGGATGAAAACGAATACCGCCCTTGGCCGGGCCGCGTGCGTCATTGTGCATCACACGATAACCCTGGAATATTTTTACTTTTCCATCATCCATCCTGACGGGAATGTTGAAATGAAATTCCTTTTGCGGGGTGCGCAGCAAATCACGGGTGGCCTGATCCAAATCAAGTAGATCGGCAGCACGATCAAAAAGCTTTTGTGCATCTGTAAATGCATTGTATGAAGTATCGCTCATATCTTAAAACAATTATGAATTTGTAATAATTCTATCGGCATTTCTCATCCTTCCGTTCGCTCATCATCAATCAGTAAAATTAAATAAATAAATCGGGGAATACCAAGCTCATCCATTGAAAATAACAAACAAGAATAAGGTCATGAATTATTTTTGTTTAATTATTAATGATTTAAATTAAACAATAATGGTTTTTATCTGTTTTAACGGTAAACAAATCTTTGGTCCATGAAAAAAACTACATTCAAATACAAAATTTTTCAGTATGCTGCATGGTTGCTGATCTTTATTGTAATTACACAAACATCAGAAGCCAAAGAAACTATCTACCTATCTGAATCAACCGTTTATCAGCACAAAATAGCTGTGGTCACCAACAGGTCCGTCATGCAATTAAACAATGATTCCATCTTATTTGAATCAAAACCGGATGAGAGCGGCCATTTTAGTTATTTAACAGCTTCTTACTCAGAAGACCAATGGAATTATACCCGGAATAACTCAATGGAGGAATTGTTGAACCAGGATTTCGAACATGAAAACTGGGTAATATTTGTTCATGGCGACGGTAAAGACCTGAAAAGCGCTGTTCAAAGGGCAAAAGAAATTCAGAAGTTGCACCTTGTGAACGTTCTTGTGTATGCATGGCCATCACGAAATCCCGATTTAGGTGCGATTAGAAATTTCAAAAATTCACTTTCCAATGTTGAAAAAGCTACTGTTCATTTCAGCGAATTCCTTCATAAAGTTGAAGATATCCGCAGCAGTAAAGACGATTCATTTTCTGAAGGAAATTTATCCATGTTTTTTCACAGCCTGGGCAATTATTATCTGGAAAATTTAGTAGGAAAAAAATTACATGCAGATTTTGATCAACCATTTATCGACAACCTTATTATTAATGCTGCAGCGGTTGAGCAGGAAGAACATTATAAGTGGGTTGAGCAGCTGAATTTTCAAAAGCGCATCTATATCAACAGCAATGGAAAAGATATGAACCTGATCGGATTGCGCGTTTTTTCAAGCATGGGTATGCAATTGGGTGAAGATCCTGAGCCGCCACTGGCATCAAATGCATTTTATGTGAATTTCACGAATGCAGTAGGAGCATCCTTACCTCCAGGACCTTCTCATTCTTATTTCTTCGCATCCGTAACGGATGAGAGTGAGCGCATAAAAACCTATTATACAGAGATTATCAACGGATTCGAGGTTGATTTTAGCAATCCTCAAATGTTCAATTCAAATCCCAAATACCTGGCTTATTCTATCAAATTTTAGTGATACAAATTTACTGAACCGGCTAGTTTTTTAAAACGTTTGTTTATCTTCGCCATCAAAACAAAAAAATCATGAAACAGAAAATTGCCATATTATTAAGTATCATATTTTTAACAGGAATTATAGCCTGTGAATCGACAAGTGGAAAAAAGAATTTCCGTTTAACAAACCCTAATTTGAAAGAAGTTGTGGTAAAAGAAGTGGTCCAAACCACCTCATACACCTATTTGAGATTAAATGAAGACGGAGAAGAATATTGGGGTGCCATTCCACGCAGTGAAGAAATTAAAGTGGGCAGCACCTATTATTTCGATAGTTTTATGGAAATGAAAGACTTCCCAAGCCGGGAACTTGAAAAGACTTTCGACAATATTTATTTTATTGAGGAAATGAGCCCCGAACCATTTGCAGCCGGACAACCGGCCGAAGAAAAAATGGGAACCCCGAAAGCCAGCAACCAGGAAATTGAACCTATGGAGGCTGTTGAAGGAGGCGTTACGCTTGCCACATTGTTGTCAGACCCGTCCAAATATGATGGCAAAAAGGTGAAAGTCCGTGGTGTAGTTGTAAAATACACCCAAGCTGTGATGAACAAAAACTGGGTGCATATCCAGGATGGCACTGAAGCCGGCGACAAATTTGACCTTACCATTACCACTGTTGCTGAATGCCAAATTGGCGACCTGGTGACCTTTGAAGGCACCATCGTGCTGAATAAAGATTTCGGTTATGGCTATGCATACGATGTGCTGATGGAGGATGCTATGCTTCTGAGCAAAGAAGAAGCCAATTCGCTGCAATAATCAATTATCTGATTACCCTATTTTTATTTGTCTATTTCAGCTATTTCTAAATTAGGAATAGCTAAATCTGACGTATGTTTTTTGGTTAAATTTGATCACTTTTTACACATGAAATTCAAATCAAATTACCACCATGAAACACCTCATCCCCATTATTTTAATACTGGCCATACTATTCACGGCCTGCGAACAAAATAAAGAGAAAGAAATGACTGACAATATTCTATTAGCTGAATGGAATACACCCTTTGGTGTGCCCCCTTTCGAACAAATTAAAAATAGCGATTACCTGCCTGCTTATAAAGAAGCAATAAAAATCCATAATCAGGAGATCGAAGAAATCGTGAATTCCGATGAAGCACCTGATTTTGAAAATACCATTGCAACATTGGATGCCAGTGGCGAATTACTTGTCAGGATTAATAACGTGTTTGAAAATGTAAACGAAGCACACACCAATCCTGAATTACAACAAATAGCAAAAGATGTAGCTCCTTTATTATCAGCGCACGAAGATGACATCTGGCTGAACGAACAGCTTTTTGAAAGGGTAAAATCCATCAATGACCAAAAAGAAATCTTAGGTTTAAGTACCGAACAGAAAATGCTATTGAAAAAAACATTTGACAGTTTTGTAAGAGGCGGCGCCAACTTACCAGCCGATCAAAAAGATGCGTTTCGTGATATTAATTCACGGCTTTCGTTGCTTTCAATACAATTTGGAGAAAATCTGCTGGCCGAAACCAATAACTTTAAGCTGGTAATTGAAGACGAGAATGACTTATCGGGTCTTCCTGCATCAGTAATCATGGCAGCGGCTGAAACAGCCAAATCAGAAGGAATGGATGGCAAATGGGTTTTCACACTGCACAAACCAAGCCTGATACCCTTCATCACTTATGCCGACAACCGTGCAAACCGCGAATATCTTTTCAAAGGGTATATTGAACGTGGCAACAATGGCAATGAATATGACAACAAAGCCATCGTGAATGAAATGGTGAATCTCCGGTTGAAGCGCGCCAATATGCTGGGATTTGAAACCCATGCCGATTATGTGCTGGATAACAATATGGCCAAAACACCCGACAAAGTATATGAACTTATTGGCAGCCTGATGGACGCCGGATTACCAGTTGCCAAAATAGAAGCTGCCGAATTACAGGCGTTAATTGATCAAGACGGTGGAAATTTTAAATTGGAACCCTGGGATTGGTGGTATTACGCTGAAAAATTGAAAAAAGAAAAATATGCCTTTGACGATGGTGCTTTACGTCCCTATTTTGTGCTTGACAATGTTAAGCATGGTATGTTTACTGTCGCAGAGAAATTATATGGTTTACAGTTTGTTGAAAGAACGGATCTACCCGTTTATCATCCTGAGGTCGTCACATACGAGGTGCAAGAAGCTGACGGAACAACGGTCGGTATTTTATACATGGATTTCTTTCCCCGAGAAAGCAAACGAGGCGGTGCCTGGATGACCAGTTTCCGAAAACAATATGTAAGAAACGGAGAAAACGTTATACCGGTTATCCAGATGGTTTGCAATTTTACCAAACCAACTGCCGACGAACCTTCTATGCTAAGTATCGATGAAGTAAGTACGATGTTCCACGAATTTGGTCATTCGCTACACGGATTGTTGAGTGATTGTAATTATGTGAGTATTTCAGGAACTTCTGTTCCACGCGATTTTGTGGAGTTACCATCTCAGATTATGGAGAATTGGGCTACCCATCCTGATGTGATGAAAATGTACGCTACACATTATGAGACCGGGGAAATCATTCCTGATGAACTCGTTCAGAAGATGGACAATGCAAATAAATTTAACCAGGGATTTATTACGGTTGAATTCATGTCGGCAGCCTTGCTGGATATGGACTGGCACACGATTACTGAAGAAAAGCAGTATGATGTGATGGCATTTGAAAATGCCTCGCTTGAAAATATGCAAATGATTCCTGAAATTGT
>PKSW01000083.1 GCA_002869465.1 Marinilabiliales bacterium | reverse complement strand
GGTGCATCTCCCAAGCTATGTGTATTTACTTTGTCATACTGCCGTGAAATGACAGAAACTGATATTTCTGAAAAGATAAAAGCTTTTGTAGATGCAGCTTCGCTAGCAAAAAAAGCCGGTTTCGATGCCATTGAGATTCACGCAGGTCACGGTTATTTGCTCAGCCAATTTCTTTCTCCCTGGACCAACAAAAGAAAAGATACCTATGGTGGCAGCCTGGAAAACCGTTTACGTTTTCCGGTTGAGGTGATCCAACAAGTACGAAAGTCTGTTGGGAAGGATTTTCCAATCCTGGTAAAAATGAACCAAAGGGATGGCATGCCAGAAGGCATTGAAATTGAAGATGCGATACAAATAGCCAGGGCCTTTGAACAGGCAGGTGCCAGTGCGTTGATTCCAAGCGCAGGCTTTACTTCCAAAGTACCCTTTTTGATGCTTCGTGGTAACCTACCAGTGAAAGAAATGAGTAACAACCAAACCGAAATTCTTAAAAGGATCGGATTGAAATTGTTTGGCCGGTTTATGGTGCCCGAACACCCTTATGAATCTTTATTTTTAATGGAGGGCGCCAAAAAAATAAAAGCAGCAGTTGACATTCCTGTCATTTATATTGGTGGTGCCGACTCTCTTGATGGCATTAATGAAGTGCTGGACGCCGGATTTGACTTTATCCAAATTGGCAGGGCCACCATACAGGATCCGGATTTTGTGAAGAAATTAGCCTCAGGAGAAATTCAAAACTCTGATTGCGATCATTGCAACCGATGTGTAGCAGCCATGGATGCTGGTGGTGTGTATTGTGTGTCGAATAAGGTTGGGTTTATGAAATCCACCTAAAAGATTAAAGAAAAAGTATGCTCCCGGCATCGAAGAGGGGACCATCATACAATTCGATGATCTCATATCCCGATAAAAAATGCCTGATTTTTTCTCCTTCCAGAAAGTAATCAAGGTTTCCAATTAAAAAAATTTGATTTTTGAAGATCCCTGCAGCACCGCCAATAAATCCGTTCTCAAATCCGGGTAATTGAATACCCTCGGGGTTTACATACAACACTTCCAGACCTTTTTCAACCAAGGCTTTTTCAATGCCTTTGTCGGAAGTAATAAACCTATTATCTTCAAGTGGCAACAGATTGCACCTGGTATATCCCTGGTTTGAATGGATAATCTCCTTTCCAGAAGTTAATTCCAATATTTTTTTATCAATAAACTTTGTATTACCAATGAGGAAATCATTGATGATAACACAATTATATATGGCGGTTTCCGGGTACTTTGTTCCGATCGGTTTATAACCTACTTCAAAATTTATATTCAGCATTCTAAGCTTGCTATGATATGCTGCCGGAAGATTGGGTGCAACCACTAAAATATCATCAATGGGACAGTTAAAAATATCCGGATGCCCTGAAATAGCAGGGTACGTTATCTTTTCCGTTTGCAATAAAATCAACTCACCATATGAAGAAAGCTGTTGCAATGCCTGTGCAGGAATATTTTTGTTCGCCAGAATGACCATAAATTGTATTTTTGCGACTCCATAAAAATACATTAAACTACTTATGAATAAAACGGAAAAAATAAAAGCCCTGGTTATTGTGGCGTTGGTATATATTATTGCCGGATTGGCAGCAATAGTCACGTTGGAATATTTGCCCATAAGCATCATTCTAAGGAAAACAATGGTTGCGGATATTGTGGCTACGTTGGTTGTTTTTATTTTCAGCATGTTGTACAAAAATTCCAGTATGTATGATCCTTATTGGAGTGTAGCGCCCATTTTTATAGCATTTTACTGGTTGTATGAAGCCTATGGTTTTCCATTTGCAGGGGCTGATTTCACTATTTGGATCATGATATTACTCTTGATTACCTGGGGTGTGCGACTTACCTGGAACTGGATGCTCAGGTGGGAAGGATTTAATGATGAAGACTGGCGCTATGTTAAAATAAAGAAGAAAACAGGTATATTCTACTGGCCTTCAAGTTTCATCAGTATTCATTTAATGCCCACTTTATGGGTGTTTGCCGGCATGGTGCCGGTATATTATGCAATCAATGCCAATACAACCCCGGTTTCCATATTGATGTCACTGGCCACGTTAGTTACCATTGTTGCTATTTCACTTGAAACCATCGCTGATAACCAACTCAGGAAGCATCTTCGTACACGAAAAAGCAAAAATGAATTACTGAAAACAGGTTTGTGGGGCATCATGAGCTTTCCAAACTACATGGGTGAGATACTCTTTTGGTGGGGAATGTATTTGTTTGCCCTGGCATACAATGTTGATTTGTGGTGGACTATCTTTGGGCCTCTCTCTATCACATTACTTTTTGTTTTTATAAGTATCCCCATGATGAAAAAACGCAGGGAAAACAAAGTGGCTGTATAATTGTTATGCAGTTATGAAAAATTTCGGATTTATTATTTTCTTTTCGGTCGTATTGGTGCTTTACGCGCTAATCAACTATTATATCATCAGACGGGGATTATCTGTTATACCCCAGGGTTCATCCTTAAAAACCTGGCTGATTTTCGGTGTCTCATTCATGGCAGTTGCGTTCCTTGCCGGACGATTCCTTGAAAGGGTATCTGTGAACTGGTTTACGGCCACACTGATCTGGGTGGGGTCTTTCTGGCTCGGGATCATGGTGTACCTATTGCTTCAGCTTGTTCTGATCGACCTGGTAAGGCTGCTGAACATGATCTTTGGATTTCTGCCTGCATTTACTAATCCTGAAAAAGTAAGAAAATTAATTGGGGTTACGGTTATTTCAATTACCGGGTTCATTGTGTTGGCAGGTCATATAAACACCTGGTTTCCTGTTGTTCGTAACATTGAATTAGAAGTTGATAAACATGGTGGAAATATCGAAGAATTACATATCGTTGCCTTCTCCGATGTTCACCTCGGCACTACCATCGAAAAAAGGCATTTATCCATTATTGTTGATAAGGTAAATAATCTCAAACCTGATCTGATATTAATACCGGGAGATATCATTGATGAAGATATTGCCCCTGTTATTCAAAATAATGTAGGCGAAATACTTAAACAACTCGATGCCCGGTATGGTGTTTACGCGGTAACCGGCAATCATGAGTATATTGGTGGTGTGAAAGCTTCGAAAAAATACCTTGCTGAACATGGTGTTGAACTATTAAATGACACCGCTTTACTGATCAATGATTCATTTTACGTGGTTGGAAGGGAAGACCTTACCATCAGGCAATTTACCAACGGCAAACGTAAAGAGCTAAGTGAAATTATGATGGATTTAGACCGTTCTAAGCCCATTATTTTAATGGATCACCAGCCTTTTAAGCTAGAAATAGCAGAACAAAACGGGGTTGATTTGCAATTATCAGGTCATACACATCATGGCCAGTTGTGGCCTTTTAATTATATTACCAACATGGTTTACGAATTAGGCTGGGGTTATAAAAAGAAAGGCACTACACATTTTTATGTTTCAAGTGGTGTTGGTGGTTGGGGGCCGCCAATCAGAACGGTAAACAGGCCGGAGATCGTTTCTATCAAATTAAAATTTTCTAAATAAAATGTCCATGCAAAAGTCGAAATGGAAGCTGGAAGGTAAAATTGCGCTTATTACAGGTAGCACCAAAGGTATTGGCTTGGCCATAGCAGACGAGTTTGTTGAGTTGGGAGCCCATGTTTTTATTGTAGCCCGCGATCAGCAAATGATTGATAAGCAATTGGCAACATATCGTGAAAAGGGTCACAAGGCATGGGGATGCAAGGCAGATGTGACCATCAAAGAAGACCGCATCAGGCTGTTTGAAAAGATTCAAGCAGATGTCGGGAAACTGGATATAGTGGTCAATAATGTGGGAATGAATATCCGCAAGAAAACGGTTACCTATTCTGAAGAAGAATATTTACAGATTATCAACACGAATATGCATTCCGCTTTCGATATTTGTCAGCGGTCTTATGAGTTTCTAAAAAGATCAGATGCAGGCGCATTGGTTAATATCGTTTCGACTGCCGGATTGACCCATGTGAGAACAGGAGCACCTTACGGGATGACCAAAGCGGCGCTGATACAACTGACCCGCAACCTGGCAGGAGAATGGGCCCCGGAGGGTATCCGGGTAAATGCAGTGGCCCCCTGGTATACACGCACTCCGCTAGTAAATAAATTATTGAAAAATAAGGCGTACCTAAACAATATTATTGAAAGAACCCCAATAGGGCGTATTGCTGAGCCAGAAGAAGTAGCTTCTGCTGTCGCTTTTCTTTGCATGCCGGCAGCCTCCTACATTACGGGTGAATGCCTGGTTGTCGACGGTGGTTTTTTAATCAATGGATTTTAAAATAAAAAAATGATGCAACAAATCAAACCAACACAATTCCTGACACAAATAAATGAACTCTGGCTTAACAAATGGTTTTTACTTACCAGCGGCGATTTCGATAAAAACCATTACAATACTATGACCGTAGCCTGGGGATATTTTGGAATCATGTGGAACAAACCCATAGCTGTTGTGGTGGTGAGGCCTACCCGATTCACTTATGAGTATATGGAAAAGTACGATACATTTACTTTAGCAGCATTTGATAAAAAATTTAAAAAGGACCTCAACCTGCTGGGTACCAAATCTGGAAGGGATGGTGATAAGATTTCTGAAACAGGGTTAACGATTGTTTCTTCCCAGATTGTTTCTGCGCCGGCATTTAAAGAAGCGGAATTAATTATCGAATGTAAAAAAGCTTATTGGGACGATTTTAAACCAGAAAATTTTCTGAATCCTGTTATTGAGAAAAGTTATCCCGCAAAAGATTACCACCGTATGTATTTTGGGGAAATTCTCCACATTTTTGGAGATGCAAAATACGCATCAGTTAAGTAAATATTCAAAACTTCGCTCTTTAAGATCGGATTTTGATACAAATTCAACGGTATCAAATTGTTCAAGCAGCATGTTTTTATTGGCGGCACCATACCCAATCGCATAATTCAATTCCTTTGGAGGCACATAAACTGTCAGATTTTTCTCATTCTTATTTTCTGTCAGAAATTGTAATCGCTGTTTCCAGATTTCGGTGAGCACCAGTTCTTTAAACGACTGGTGAAAAGGACCTGCTACCAATTCATGACCACTTAGAAGTCCCTCGGAAGGATGCAACCCCACTCTTAGTATTTTCACTTCTGCTTCTTCGAATAAAGGTAAGATCTGTGTGGTCCATTGTACAGCCTCTTCAATTGTCAATGGCAGGTATTTACCT
>PKSW01000358.1 GCA_002869465.1 Marinilabiliales bacterium | reverse complement strand
GCTGACTCAACCAAAATCATTAAGTAACCAATACGTGCAAAATGCTTTTACTGCTAAGCTGGAAACTTCCAATGCTTCAGTTGAGGACAAGCTCTATACAGTAGTCAAGCATATCGCATTCCAGGTAAATGAAGCCGTAAAAGCTCAAGCGGGGGGTAAAATTCTGGTTACTGGTGGCGGTGCGCACAACCGCTTCCTCATAGATGCCATTTCTATGGAAACCAGTAAAGAGATCATAGTTCCTGACAATGAAATTATTGATTTTAAAGAGGCCATTATTTTTGCTTTTATGGGAGTATTGAGAAAGCTGGGGGAAATCAATTGCCTGGCATCAGCCACAGGCGCTTCCCGAAATTGCAGTGGTGGCGTTATTTATAATCCATAAAAAAACCCCTGCTTATTCGCAAGGGTTTTTTTCTTTTAATAATATTTTTTAACCCAGCAGCTGCACTTGAAGTATATATGCTCCTGCACCAGCAAGATAACCTATCAGAGCAAGTAAACTTATTTTTTTCAAATACCAGATGAAGTCAATTTTTTCAAGTCCCATGGCAGCCACTCCTGCAGCTGAACCAATAATTAACATACTTCCACCCGTACCTGCGCAATACGCGAGAAATTCCCAGAAATGCCCGTCAACTACGAAACTTGACAGATAAGGGTCAGCCAAAACCTGGTCCGCATTCGCAATTGGGTACATCCCCATGGCACCTGCTACCAGCGGTACATTGTCAACAATGGCTGAAAGAGCACCAATTATAAGGTTTATTGCGTAGATATTATGCAGGTTTTGATCAAGATACTTTGACAACACTGCCAAGTGACCGGCAGACTGAAGTGCTGCAACCGCAGACAAAATGCCAAGGAAAAAGAAAATTGTAGCCATATCCACTTTTTGTAAAATGCCGATAATCGTAAGTTTTCTTTTGTCCTTGAGAGGTTTTTTACGATGCATTATTTCTGTAGTTGCCCATATTACGCCCAATCCAAATAACATTCCGAGGAAGGGTGGAAGATGTGTTACAGTTTTAAAAACCGGCACAAACAGTAGTGCGCCCACTCCCATGATCAACAATAATTTTCTTTCAAACGCAGTAGTAAACTCTTTTTCCTCTCCACTATTTAGAACGGGGCGCTGCACGTCCCCTTTCATGGTAAAACTTACAATCGTCAAAGGAACCAACATAGTAACTAAACTAGGAATAAACAGTTGGGCGATAATGTTTAAGGTAGTTACCTGTCCTCCAATCCATAGCATAATGGTAGTAACATCACCAATCGGAGACCAGGCGCCACCAGCATTGGCCGCCAATACCATCATACTGGCAAAGAACCATCTTGTTTTTTGGTCATCAATCAGTTTCCTGAGTAGTGCAACGAGTACAATAGTGGTAGTTAAATTATCCAGTGTTGCCGACATGAAAAAGGTAAGAATACTCAGAATCCAGAGTAATTTCACCTTACTTGTGGTCTTTATTTTATCTGTAATGATTTTAAATCCCTGGTGTTGATCAACCGTTTCAACTATGGTCATGGCACCAGCGAGGAAGAAAAGGATCTGAGCAATTTCAATCAAATGATGATTCAGGTCGTGTTGCACAAAATGTATCGTGTCGTGCGCCAGTTCTACCTGGTTTTTCCATAACCTGTCAAAATCTGCATTTTCAACAGCGGGTTTAATGAAACTCAGGATCTCATGACTGGCTTGTTTTACCGCTTCCCATGCCGGGCTAAAACCCAGACTTAAAATATCAACGGCATTTAAAGCATACAATGCCCACAATATCGTTCCAGTTAAAAGTGCCGATGCGGCTTTATCAACTTTCAAAGGATGTTCCAGGGCAATAGCTGTGTACCCGAGAATAAAAATTACTACCATTAAAATAAACATAGGGCTGAAAAATTTCGTTGGTTTATATTGGCCGCAAAAATAGCCAAAGAAATCAAAGATTTTTTTAATTGTATATAAATAATTCAATATGTTCTGAATTTAGATAAAATCTAAATTACCAGTTAGTTATTATCAGCTCACAGGTGATACAGGTTTTATATGTGCATTTATAAAATATTTATGTTAAAATTTAGTTTATACTATCAGTGTCACATATACATTCTCTTATTCGAAGATCATTACACCAGGGATTTTTAATTAAGCAAACATTTATTTCTTTAAAATGACAACAGCAATTCTATTACAAATTCAGGAGGCTGCGCAATTGATCACCGGCTCACCCAACGAAAACGAAATTACCTTACCTATTATCGAACTGGTCGTAAAGGGCGGATGGATCATGGCCATTATTGGTTTTCTATCACTGATCGCTTTCTATATATTTTTTGAAAGATATTTTATCATCAGCAGGGCATCGAAAGAGGATAAAAATTTTATGAACAACATCCGCAATTATATTACCAATGGCAAACTGGAATCGGCCAGGGCGCTTTGTGTGACCAATAATTCACCCATCGGACGTATGATCGACAAGGGATTATCCCGAATTGGGAAACCGCTGAATGATATCAATACTGCGATCGAGAACGTGGGCAAATTGGAGGTTTCCAGGCTTGAGAAGAATGTAGCCGGACTGGCCACCATTGCCGGTGCTGCCCCCATGCTGGGGTTTCTGGGAACCGTTATTGGTATGATTCGCGCTTTTTACGATATGTCGATGGCAGGAAATAATATCAATATCGAATTATTATCGCGGGGGATTTACCAGGCGATGATCACCACCGTCGGTGGATTGGTGGTTGGAATTACAGCCTATATTTTCTATAATATCCTGGTGGCTCGCATCCAGAAAGTAGTGTACAAACTGGAGATCAATGCTACAGAATTCATGGATGTACTACACGAACCTGCAAAATAAAATACCATGGCCATACAAATGCGAAATAAAAGGGATACCCAATTCAGCATGGCTTCCATGTCGGACCTGGTATTCCTGTTGCTTATATTTTTTATGCTGACTTCTACCTTAGTGGCGCCAAATGCCATTAAATTATTACTGCCCAGTAGTAAAAGCAAAACGATGTCGACGCAAACGCTGACCGTTTACATCAATAAGGAAAGAAATATTTATGTGAATGAACAGAAAGTGGATCCGGTTAATCTTGAGAATGCCATTTTCAGCCAAATCAGTAATGAACAAGAGGCTTCAGTGGTGTTAAGATCTGATAAAACGGCAACAGTTCAGGATATTGTCGTTGTAATTGATGCAGTGAACGATATCAATAATAAACACAATACAAAGCACAAAGTAATTCTGGCTACCAAACCAAATAGATAGATTAAAATTAAAATGGTTTCGCGATTTAAAGAAATACTAAAAGACAAAGACCGCCGACGGGGTATTATCGGAACCACCGTTGTGCATCTTTTATTGATAGTTGCTTTGCTGTTCCTGGCGCTTCGAACTCCCTTGCCGCTGCCCGGTGAAGAAGGTGTTGAAGTTAACCTGGGGTATGACGATATGGGTATGGGAGATGTTCAAACCGAATCACCGCCTTTGCAAACAGAAACCACACCTCCCATGCCACAACAGGAGCTTACAGAACCTGAACCGGTGGTTGAAGAAGAAGAGATCATCACGCAGGACATTGAAGAAACTCCTGTGATTGAAGAAGAAAAAATAGAGGAAGTCAAAGAAGACCCTGAACCCGAACCCGAAGAAATCATTAAAGAAATACCTGAGCCACAGGAGGAGATCGTTGAAGAAATTATTGAAAAACCTGTTGACTCATCCCTGCTTTATACAGAAAAGGTAGTCGAAGAAACAATTCACGATCCAGATCCCGTTGTAAATGAGAAAGCATTGTTTACAGGCAGTTCACAAAATACCAGTGGTACCAACCAGGGAATCGCGGGTGGTGCTGGTGACCAGGGTAAACCACACGGATTTGAAAATAGCAACACATATGACGGACAGGGCGGACTGGGAAATGGTATTTCATTCAGCCTTGGTGGGCGCGGGTCCAAATTCCTTGATAAACCTTCCGCCAATTTTAAGGAACAGGGAACCGTAAAAGTTGATATTTGGGTGGACAGGAACGGAAATGTCAAAAATGCGGCAGTCAACCGGAAAGGTACCAATATTATTGATCCTGCCATGCACCAGATCGCTATCAATGCCGCTAAGAATTCCACCTTTGCCGAAGATCCCAAAGCACTGGAACTTCAAAGGGGTAGCATCACCTATAATTTCATACTAATGAAATAAGGTTCATATCTTTTTCTAAATTATTTTTGACAATCACAACCGATGTAGTTAACTTTGTTTTATGGATTACCAGGAAACCCTCAAGTGGCTTTATAGCCAGTTGCCCATGTACCAACGAATAGGTAAAGCTGCCTATAAAGCCGATCTGGAAACTACCATTCAACTTTTAGACAAACTGGGCAACCCACAGCAAAAATTCAAAGCCCTTCATATTGCCGGAACCAATGGCAAAGGAAGTGTTGCCCATATCTTGGCTTCCGTTTTGCAGGAGGCAGGTTACAAAACGGGATTATATACTTCCCCTCACCTGAAAGATTTCAGGGAACGGATCAAAATGAATGGCCAGATGATCGCGGAAGAACAGGTGGTCGTATTTACAGAAAAACACAAGAAGTTTTTTGAAGAATTGCAACCCTCATTTTTTGAAATGACAGTAGCCATGGCATTTGATTATTTCGCGAGCGAAAAAGTGGATTTTGCAGTTTTGGAAACAGGTATGGGCGGGCGCCTCGATTCAACCAATGTGAGCCTACCGGTAGTGTCAGTGGTCACCAATATTGGCCATGACCATATGCAATTTTTGGGGGATGATGTGGAGAAGATCGCAGCAGAAAAAGCAGGCATTTTTAAGGATGGCGTTCCCGTGGTGATCGGAGAAAAACAGTCCTGGGTTTCTGAAGTTTTTGAAAAAAAGGCCAAGGAAAAAAATACTTCCGTGGTATATGCTGATGAACATGTAGAACTAAAACCCATTCAGAGGCGCGACAAAACCAAACAGTTTTATGACGTATGGTATAACAATGAACTCTATTTGGAAAACCTTGCTTCACCGCTGCTGGCCACTTACCAGATCAAAAACCTGAAGACAGCGATACAGGTGCTGGAATTACTCGATAAAAATAATACCCTTAAAATTGACCGCCAGACCATCGCCGAAGGCATTGACAACACCCTCGAAAACACCAACCTGATGGGCCGCTGGCAGATTTTAAGCACGAACCCCTTAACCATTTGTGATACAGGCCACAACCCGGAAGGATTGCAAGCCGTTT
>PKSW01000378.1 GCA_002869465.1 Marinilabiliales bacterium | reverse complement strand
TTTTTAAACGTTTGTAAACGAATGTTAAACGGAAGTAAATGATTATTAACCGAATCATCCAAACCAGCCACCATACATTTGCTCCAGATTTAGTTCTTACACAAAATTGAAACTTTTAAATAAACATTTTTTATAAACTTAACATTTTACTACAATGACAACTTTAAGAAATTCAGTACAACTGATCGGACGCCTGGGCATGGACCCAGAAGTGAAAACTTTTGAAAACGACCAAACCAAAGTACGCTTCACACTCGCCACCTCTGATTATTACAAAAATAAAGAAGGCGAACGCGTGGAAGAAACTCAGTGGCACAATATTGTAGCCTGGGGACGGATTGCCAAAGTGGCTGAGAATTACCTCAACAAAGGGAAAGAAATTGCCCTTTCAGGAAAACTAACTAACCGCTCGTACGATGACAAAGACGGTAATAAAAAGTACATAACTGAAATTATTGCCAATGAAATCCTGATGCTTGAAAAGAAGAATTAGTTCTGAAATTCAGGTTTGTGATGAAAAACGCGGGGAGTGATCTTCGCGTTTTTTTTTCCATTTTAAAATTCAAATAGAAAAAGCGTTTATTTGTGAAGGAGCAGAGCGACTGTAACAATCTCGCTTTTTTAAAATGTTAATTGTAAGCGAGAGACTCTTACGTCGTCCCGATCTGAAATCGGGACTCCTCAGAGATAAACGGTTTTTTTTTGAATATTAAAGAAAACCTAGTTCCAGCTTGGCTTCTTCGGTCATCATGTCCTGCGACCAGGGTGGTTCAAAGGTCAGTTCAAGGTCCACTTCTTTTATTTCCTTCAAATAGCTTACTTCTTCTTTTACTTGCGCCGGCAAACTTTCTGCCACAGGGCAATTGGGTGACGTCAGGGTCATTAAAATCTTAACATTTCCGTTAGCATCTGATTTTACTTCATACACCAAGCCCAAATCATAAATATTGACCGGAATTTCAGGATCGTATATATTTTTTAGCACAAAAACAATTCGTTCTTCAAGTGCCTTTATTTCCACATCATTCATCTCGCTTTATTTTTTTCACATTCGACTTCAGTTGAAATGCACGTGCATAAAACTGCATTTGCTTGATCATTGATACCAGCCCGTTCGCCCTCGTTGGCGACAGGTGTTCTTTCAGCCCGATCTGATCCAGGAATTCTAGGTCGGCATCCAGTATTTCTTTTGGTGTATGCACGGATAAAACTTTTACCAGAAGGCTGACAATTCCTTTGGTAATGACCGCATCACTATCAGCGGTGAAAACCACCTTTCCTTCATTGTCCAACTCAGCAAATAACCATACCCTCGACTGGCAACCTGTGATCAGGTACTGATTGGTTTTGTATTTTTCGTCAATCACGGGCAATTCTTTCCCCAATTCAATCAAATAAGCATATTTGTCCATCCAGTCATCAAAAATGCTGAACTCTTCAACAATTGCTTTTTCCTGTTCTTTTATGGTCATATTTTCTCTTTATCGAAGCATGGAAAGTACCTTTATCAGGGCTTCCATAAATAGTTCAATTTCTTTTTTTGTATTGTACATCGCCAACGACATCCTGATGGTACCAGTTAATCCGAACGACTCAACCAGTGGTTGCGCACAATGGTTACCTGTTCGGATAGCAATTCCCATTTTATCCAGTAAGGTACCGATGTCATAAGCATGCACACCATCCACTATAAATGAAATAACAGCCGTTTTCTGAGCAGCAGTGCCAATAATTTGCAAGTCTTCAATCAGATTTAATTGAGATGTGGCAAAAGCAAGCAACTCATCTTCGTATTTACGAATATTTTCAATCCCGTGTTTGTCGATATAGCGAATGGCTGCTTCCAGTCCCAGCGCACCTTCTACATTGGGTGTTCCAGCCTCAAATTTATAAGGAAGTTCATTAAAAGTCGTCGCATCAAAATGAACACTTTCGATCATTTCGCCGCCAAACTGGTAAGGTGGCAACTTATCAAGCCATTCTGTTTTTCCATATAAAACACCAATTCCCATAGGTGCATAAGCTTTATGTCCTGAGAATGTATAAAACTCACAATCGATATCGCTCACATCAACTGGAATATGAGCAATGGCTTGTGCCCCATCGATTAATACCGGAACATCCATTTCATGTGCCAGTTGAGTAATCTCTTTAACCGGGTTAATAGTTCCAAGCACATTTGAAATATGTGCCAAAGCAACAAGCCGGGTTTTTTCATTCAAGGCATTTTTAAATTGATCTGTATCCAATTCCCCCTCTTCATTTACTGGAATCACGATGAGTCCTGCCCCTGTCCGCACACATAGTTGCTGCCACGGAACCAAGTTGGAGTGGTGCTCCATGGAAGTAATCACAATTTCATCACCTTCGTTTACAAATGTTTCGAATATATTCGCTATCAGGTTTATAGATTCGGTGGCACCCCTTGTGAAAATAACTTCCTTCGGGTCAGATGCATGGATATAGTTCGCGATATACTTCCGTGCCGATTCGTAAGCATCAGTTGCCAATTGGCTCATCTGATGAACACCCCTATGGACATTGCTATTTTCATTTTCGTAATATGCTACCATCCGGTTGATCACCTGTACAGGCTTTTGGGTGGTGGCCGCATTGTCAAGATAAACCAGCGGTTTACCGTTAACGGTCTGCTTTAGGATCGGAAAATCTTTCCTGATTTGTTCAATATCCAATAACATCAAGTTATATTTTGCTCATGTCGATTTCAAATTCTACCGGATTGTCTGGCATGCTGCAGTGCAATACACATCTTTCGCAAATAGAAAGTTCACCCCGCAACCTACGCTTGATCATATCTTCGTAATTATTACGCAGTGCATCAATAGACACTTTTGCTGTAACTTCCGCCAGGAAAGCATACATCAGCAACAGTCTCGAATCGGCTTTACTAATACCTCGCTGCATGAGGTAGAACATGGCTTCGTTATCCAGTCGTCCAATGGTGGCGCCATGGCTGCATTTTACATCATCGGCATAAATTTCCAAGAACGGCATCGTATCAATCACCGCTTTTGGCGTCATCAGGATATTATTATTACGTTGAAATGCATTCGTTTTCTGAGCATCCCTGGCTACGTAGATATACCCATTAAAAATCCCGGATGCTTCTTCATCCAACACACCTTTAAATAATTCGTTACTATAGCAATTAGGCACCGCATGGTTTACAAACACCTGGTTGTCGATATGCTGTTGCTTATCCATCAGATACACACCATTCAGGTCGGCTTCGGCAAATTCTCCCATCAAATCGACATGCAGTTCATTGCGAATCTTTCCACCATTTAAAGAAAGCACATTCACCCGCAGTTTACTGTTGGCTTCCTGGCGAAAAAAGGTATTGTTTAGCAGTGAAGTATTATCGTTGATATTTTGCAGTTTATAAAGGTCGAAAAAGGCATTTTCGCTGATAAAGACCTCTGTTAATGTATTGATGAAACTGGAGAAGTGATTCACCGAATCATCGCAATGCATGAAAGTGAGTTTGCTGTTTTTTCCAAGAATGATGAGGTTTCGCGAATTGACCATCAGCGGCTCTTCGCGATTGATCATTTTGATCAGTTGCATTGTATTTTCCACAACAACACCCTCGGGCACGTAAATGAATATACCATCACGGAAAAGAGCCGTATTGGCTGCAGCAAATCCATCCTGCTGATGATTTGCCGTCTTTCCGTAATACTTTTCGAATACATCTGGGTATTGGACCTGTGCTTTTTTCATGCTTCCAACAATCACTCCATTTTCCAGCGTTTGAAGTTGCTTGTCTTCGGAGCTGTAATACCAGCCGTTAAGAAGTGAATAGGTGTGTGCCTCGAAGCCGTGCACTTCGCAACGAAAAATTTCATTTACATTTTTATCATATGAAACCGAAGGCACATCTATCATGTAATCTTTCTCGTATTGTTTAGGGAATGGTGAATTTTTCCATTTTTCGTTTTTCCGTGTAGGCAATCCTTTCTCTTTAAGAAAATCAATAGCTTCAGCCCTGGAAAGGCTCACCTTTGGATGAGATGCATCGAACAATTCCTTTTGATGCTGATCAAACACGCTGATAAGTGACAATTCCAAAGGCATACGTGCTGTTTCTGTTTTTTGCATGTTGTTCAATTTAGGCTTCTATCTTTTCAGTAATCCAATCGTATCCTCTTTCCTCCAGTTCAACTGCCAATCCCTTGCCTCCGGATTTTACTATTTTCCCATCGTAAATGACATGTACGAAATCAGGAACAATATACTCGAGCAGTCGTTGGTAGTGTGTGATCACGATAAATGCGTTGTCATCGGATCTCAACTCATTCACACCTTTTGCAACGACTTTTAAGGCATCAATATCCAAACCTGAATCTGTTTCATCTAAAATGGCCAATTTGGGCTCTAGCATCGCCATCTGGAAAATTTCGTTCTTTTTTTTCTCACCTCCGGAAAATCCTTCATTTACGGAGCGGTTGGTGAGCTTGGAATGGATATCCACCAACTTTTTCTTCTCTTCCATCTTCTTAAGAAATTCGCCTGCCGATATGGGTTGTTCTCCCTTAAACTCCCGCTGTGCATTAATGGCTGTTCGCATAAAATTGGTCATGCTGACGCCAGGAATTTCAACCGGGTACTGGAAACTTAGGAAAATGCCTTTGTTAGCTCTTTCATCGGGGTCCATATCGTTGATCAGCTCCCCATCATACATAATTTCGCCCTGTGTAATTTCGTATCCTTCGCGACCTGTAATGGCAGCAGCCAGCGTACTTTTACCAGTTCCGTTAGGTCCCATGATGGCATGCACTTCCCCCTTATTCACACTCAGGTTCAATCCTTTTAGAATTTCTTTACCATCAATGGCAACGTGAAGATTTTTTATATTAAGTAACATTTTTCTTAATTTATTTCGATTTCTAATCTGTTCTTTTCTGCATTATTATCCAACACTTCCTTCAAGTGTAATAGCAAGCAGTTTTTGTGCCTCCACGGCAAATTCCATCGGCAGTTTATTCAACACCTCTTTTGCGTATCCGTTAACGATCAGACCGATGGCTTTTTCGGTATCAATACCCCTTTGCTGACAGTAAAATAACTGGTCTTCTGAAATTTTAGAAGTGGTGGCTTCGTGTTCAATAATGGCCGTTTCGTTGGCTGATTTTATATATGGAAAGGTATGTGCGCCACATTTATCTCCCAGCAATAATGAATCACATTGCGAGAAATTTCGGGCATTTTCAGCTCCCCTTGCCACACGAACCAAGCCCCTGTAACTGTTATTGCT
>PKSW01000021.1 GCA_002869465.1 Marinilabiliales bacterium | reverse complement strand
CAAACTTCCAAAGGGTTGGGTTTTGACGGAATGGGATGTATCCACCCCCGTCAGATCATAGTGATCCATGAAAACTTTGCACCTGATGCAACAGAAATTGAAAAAGCTAAAAAAATATTCCTCGCTTTCAAAGAGGCAGAAGTCAAAGGCCTGGGGGTTGTTTCCCTTGGCTCAAAGATGATCGATCCGCCTGTTGTTAAACGTGCTCAGAAGACCATTGAATTGGCCATCAAAATGGGAAAATTATCCCCTGATTGGGAAAAGTAATTAAAAATGAATGATTCCGGTAACATGAAAAAATACGATAAACTGGTAAAAAATGCGGTTGGGAGAATGGTGCCCACCATCATTAACGGAGAAGAACATGTGCCTTTTATGGGCGTTGGAAAATACAAACCTACAGGCCGCAAACATGCACCATACATCGCCAGTTGCAGCGATTATCCAGATGATGGCAACAAACAGGTTGCCTCATTAAAAGATGCCCTTATCAAAGCTGGGCTAAAAGACGGCATGACCATTTCTACCCACCATCATTTCAGAAATGGTGATCTCATCGCTAACCAAATATTTGATATTGCCAAAGAGTTGGGTATAAAAAATCTGAGGTGGTACCCTTCGGCTTCATTTGCCTGTCAGGAAAGGCTGATTGAATACCTAGAAGACGGCACAATTAACCGTATTGAAGGCAGCATGAATGGCCCGCTGGGTAAATTCACATCGGAAGGTCGGATGAAAGGACTTGCCGTGTTACGCTCCCATGGAGGCCGATACCAAGCCATTCAGGATGGCGAAGTACAAATTGATATTGCGGTGATCGCGGCCCCTTCGGCCGATCCATTTGGCAATGCCAATGGCGTAGATGGCCCTGCCGCTTGCGGACTATTGGGATTCGCCCTAGGAGATTCACAATATGCTGATAAGGTTATCGTGGTAACTGACAATATCGTAGCCTTTCCATGTATTCCATGGCAAATTCATGGTAACTATGTCGATTATGTTGTAAAAGTGGACAAAGTTGGCCTACCAGAAAAGATCATTTCAGGAACCACTCAAATCACCAAAAGCCCTGACAGGCTTTTAATTGCTGAAATAACAGCAAAGTTCTGTGAACAAGCAGGCATCATCTATGATGGGTTTTCATACCAGGCAGGTGCAGGCGGAACGGCTCTTTCGATCGGTAATTATTTTGGCGACATTTTAAAGAAAAACGACTGGAAAGCCAGTTTTATCCGTGCGGGAAGTAATGAATATCCTGTAAAATTACTCGAAGAAGGTTATGTAAAATATATCCTCGACGGACAAACTTTTGACATGGAAGGTATCCGCTCCATGCGCGAAAATGCAAATCATGTAAACACTTCTCCGTTCACTTCCTATAATTATCACGGAAAAGGCAACTTCGCCTCCATGGTAGATGTGGTTATTTTAGGAGCCACAGAAGTCGATGTGAACTTTAACGCCAACGTGGTCACTCACTCCGACGGTTATATGCTTCATGGTATTGGCGGCTGGCAGAATTGCCTGTTCTCGAAATGTACCATATTACCCATCCCGTTATTCCGGGATCGCATTCCTGTGATCATCGACGAGGTAACCACCCTGTGCGGACCAGGAGAAATGATCGACGTGATTGTTACCGAGCGTGGCATTGCCATCAACCCTTTGCGGAAAGACCTGATTGAAAAAACAAAACATTCAAAGCTTCCAATTAAAACCATTGAAGAACTAAAAGCAGAAGCAGAAGCCATTTGTGGCGTTCCTCAAAAACCGAAGTTGGATGACGAAATTGTGGCAGCCATCAAATGGGTAGACGGGACTGTAATTGATGTGGTTCGGAAAGTACCAATTTAAAATTCAAACTAAAAAATTGGAAAAATGATGATTACCAGTTGTAATCACATTTCTCCCAAATCTTCTGTTCCTCTTCCCGGGTGATGTTAACCGCTTCTTCGGGCGTATAACTTTCAGCAGTTTTTTCAAACATACAATCACAAACATCTTCCGCAACACCTTTAAAGGTCTCGTTTGCCTCTAACATCTTTAAACAATTATTCGTCCATTCAGCTTTTTGTTCATCATTCCAAGTATCGCTCTTTGAATCTGCATTGTTGCAGCAACTCACGAATAGAAATATGCTTATTACAATCGTTAGATACTTTATTCCTCTCATATCTTGAATTATTATTTGGTTTATGGCATTAAAAATAATATAAAAACAGGACTTAATAATAAACCGATAAATTAAAAATACAACCAATGGAAAACTAATTGATCTTGCTGGTTATATTCCAGGGTTGGGAAAGGTAGTTTTATAAAACTCAATCCTTTGAATAAAAATTTCAGTGCTTTCGAATTTGTTTTTATCCGTGTCCAGTCGATATCCATTGACAGGTAATATTGCCTGACCCTGTCATACTGTGGCAATGGAATTCCTTCGTTGTCGTACTCTGGATTTGTGAATTCAGCCAACATACCTTTACCTCCATAACCTACAGCCACATTGATCCACGATGGGAATTTCGTTTCTTTTTTAATAAAAGATTTGATATTGGCTGACAACCAGTATGTTTGTCCGTTATAATCTTTAAGCCAGCATTGGAAAGGACCCTGACCGAGTTTTTCAGGCATATCCTGAGCATATTCTGTCGGATGGAATGAAAACTTTAGTCGAAAACGCTGTTCATGCCATAAGAGTTGCTGTCCGGCAAACAATCCGGTTCCAAATGTATTTGCAGCTAAATCTGTCCATGAAGCACCATAATCTGATGAAAATGCATCCAATATTTCAATAACAGTCATGGCGCCAAATCCCATTATGGCACCATATCCAATGGATTTATTCTCTGGAACATTCGACCAGCGCAATAACCAGTATCCATAGTTACTCAATGTATAAGCGGTGGTTGCATGCCCCACTTTATCAATTTGCAACCAATATTTGCTATCGTCAATAAAATGAGCCGGCCATTCCATATTATCCTGATACCAAATAAAATACAAACCAACCAGAGAGACTGTGTATGCAGCAACGCTCCCATATATAACAGTATTCAACCTTTTCTTATTGACAGAGGTACTATCAAATGAATCAGTCTGAGCCACAAGAGAAAGGCAAAAAAAAGAAATAAATACTGTCAATACAAACTGCCTAGTTACAAATTTGTATTGTGGATTGTTTTTCATAATCAGGAAAACTTACTGATAATGTCAAAGATAATTTTTGTTTTTTGATCTAGCAAATCTTTACTTTTCGCTTCAGCCAAAAATCGTAAATAGGGTTCGGTGTTAGATGGCCGGATATTGAACCACCAATCCTCAAAATCGAGCCTGTAACCATCCACATCCAAAAAACTAATGGGAGGTTCATGTTCCATGAAATATGATGCAACCGCATCCATGGCTTCTTTTTTCTGTTCAATTTTAAAATTCACTTCACCTGTATTAGCATAACCGGAAATACGCGCTATAATTTCAGAAAAACTGACACCTGTCTTTTTAAATTTTAGTAACACGCGCAACACCAGCAAAGCAGCCAGCATGCCGCTGTCAGAATAGTAGAAATCTTTAAAATAATAGTGTCCGGCCAGTTCGCCTCCGTAAATGCCATTAACTTGCTTTAGCTTGGTGGCTCCAAAAGCCCGTCCTACTTTCCATGTAACTACTTCCGCATTAAATTGCTTCAAATAATCTGCTACCGCTTTTGAAGTACGAATATCCTGAACAACCTTGCCTTTTTCCTGTCGTTCTCCAAAAAAGTAATGGCCCAGCAAGGCGATAATTAGATCAGGTGAAACAAATTGTCTTTTTTCATCGATAAACATCACCCGGTCGGCATCACCATCAAAAATGAGCCCTATATCGCAATGATGCTTCAATACTGATTTTTTTATCTGTTCCTGGTTTTCAGGTAGTAGAGGATTCGGCTCATGTGCGGGGAAATTCCCGTCAATATGATCGTTTAGGTAATGGACGTTTGGACCGAATAAATCATATGCAAACAAAGAGGCCATGCCATTTGAACAGTCTATTGACATTTTTAAGTCAGAAAAATCCGACAAGTAGGATTTCAGGAATTGTAAATAGTGATCTGCTAACGGAAATTCTTTTAATAATCCTTTGTTACGTTTCTTAACCTCAACTTGCTTTTCTATCAATACCTCAATGATGTTCAGACCATTGTCGTAACTTATAGGTTCAACATTTTTTGCTGAAAATTTCAGCCCATTATATTTAGCCGAATTATGCGAAGCTGTGATCATTATAGAAGCATCAAAATCAAACTTACCGCTTCCCCAATAGATCATTGGGGTTGTTGCCAATCCGGTATCATACACGTCTACCCCGGCATCACTAAGCCCATCTGTAAGTGCTTTGAACATTTCATTTGAGGATACCCTGCCATCCCTGCCTACCAATACCTTGCTGCATGGAATAACTTTTGGAAAGAAATATCCGATCTTGTAGACAATATCCTGATCCAGATCTTCACCCCAAATACCCCGGATATCGTACGCTTTAAAAGCCTTCATACGTCTTCTGAATTATTTATATATACCCATCTTGTCTAATGCTTCCTGGTATTTACGGGCATTGGCATTATGCTGCCTGTTGGTTTTGGCAAAAACGTGGTATCCTGACATATCATCCTTAGCACAGAAGAAAAGATAATTATTCCGGTCATAATTCAAAACAGCGTCAATAGAAGCGATGGATGGTATGCAAATAGGTCCGGGTGGCAATCCGAAAAACTGGTAAGTGTTATATGGGGAACGAAATTCTTTATGAACATTGAGGACGCGTTTAATAGAATAATCACCTATGGCATAAATGACAGTCGGGTCGGCCTGCAACCGCCATCCGGCTTTAAGCCGATTCATATAAACACCAGCAATGATGGGTTTTTCATCATTTTTATTGGTTTCTTTTTCAACGATAGAGGCCAGCGTAACTACCTCGGGTATTGTCAAACCTATTTCATTGGCCAGTCGGGTTCTTTCCCCATTCCAGAACTTGATATATTCGCTGTGCATTCGCTTGATAAATCCTTCAGCAGAAGTATTCCAATACATTTCATAGGTGTTCGGAATAAATAGAATTCCTGCCGTTTCCTTTTTTAATCCCAGTAGTGAAAGATAAGTTGAATCGGTTAATAATTGGGTGATGGACGCTGAATCGGCTTCAATTTGACTACTCACGGTTTCAGCTAATTGATAAATACCCCTGATATTATTGAAGATCAACTGCACCGGAACCTGCTCGCCTGACCTTAGTAAATTAAT
>PKSW01000119.1 GCA_002869465.1 Marinilabiliales bacterium | reverse complement strand
CGACTGAAACAGCCGGATTGGGAAATATTTCAAATGGCATGTTTTCTATTGCTTCTCCAAGCCCAGTAAGCTCACCGTATTTCAACAAGGTTTTTTCATTTCCAACAACATAACCATTGGTTGGAGAAGTGAAGTGGATACCTCTGAGAAATTTAGTTCCAGCTAAAGTTGATCCTTCTTCATCAACCATCCAGGTTTCGCCACCATTAGTGGTTTTTAGAATGGTTCCCTGGGTTCCAATGGCCCACCCCATATTTTGATTTAAAAAGAAAGTACCATATAGGGAATTGGCGTCAGGATTTGATTGTTGTGTCCAGTTTTCACCTCCGTCTTCAGTATGTCCAAGCAAACCACTATCTCCACCAACCCAACCTTTCTGATCATTTAAAAAGAAAATATCATTGTAACTTCCTGCAGGGCCAGACTGAAAAATCCATTCTTCACTACTATAAAACATGATTGACCCTCCTCCACAGGCATATACCTTATTTTCAGATGGTGAGCTAATACCAGAAAAGGGAATTGCTTGTCCTGTATTTAAATTTGTAACACCTTGTGGTGTAATGCTAAAAACAGCTCCACCATCTCCACATGCATATCCTTGAGTGTCTGTTGAAAAATCAATATCGGTTAAAGTAGATGGCAATGTTCCGTGAAAGTTCCAATTTTCCCCACCATCTAAAGTTCTGTAAACAAATCCGCTTGCTCCTCCAGCATAACCTTCGTTTTCATTAATCATATAAATTGCACCAGTAGAAGTTCCAAATTGATTGGTTTGAATTTCAAATGATTCCCCTCCATCGGTGGTGTGGTAAATCTCCGGTCCGCTGCTTACCGACATCCAGCCTTCATTGTCGGAGACAAAGAATACACCGGAAAAGTCGGGATCGCCTGGGACGTTTGCGCTGATATCTATCCAGCCGTATTGTTGGGAGAAGGAGAAAGGCAAAAGGAAAAAGGCGAAAGTTGAAAGGAGAATAATCTTTTTCATGATTTTGAATTTCGAATATTGAATAGCGAATTCTGAAGTACGAAGGATGGGTAATTTTAGTAAAACAAGCAACTTCGGTAGTAACATTCTTCTTATGTTACTTCTTATATCATCATTCGTTATTCGGTATTCATTATTTATTTAATCATCAGTATTTGCATATACACGTGTATGGATTTTAATAACACCCTCAAATATAGCTATTAAACCATTCATTTCAAAAAAAATACTGCTTAAAACCACCCACTGACTTTGCGTATTTCTATGGTTAAAAAAAATCTCATTTCTCTTGCATTATGAACATATGTGCATTACTTTTGAAGTGCTGAAACCAAAAAACCCAACAGCATGCCCCGTCCGGAAAGCGACAGAATTATACATGAACCTCCTCTTTTTACGGAGTTTAAACCTATGGGCATACCGGGAAGAAACCTGGAGCAGATCAAACTTTCGCTGGATGAATGCGAAGCACTTAGATTAGCAGATCATGAGGGATTGTCGCACGAAGAAGCGGCTGATCAGCTTGAGATTTCCCGATCCACCTTTACCCGCCTGATAAGGAAAGCCAGGAAGAAAGTGGCTGATTTTATGTTCCTCGGAAAAATACTGACCATAAGCGGTGGGAATGTCCATTTTAAAAATAACATCATTCGCTGTTTGGATTGCGGACATATTTTCAGAGTGGAAATAGACACACGTGTTAGCAAATGCCCGGAATGTCATTCGAATAATTTACTAAATGCCGCGGGAGGATTCGGACATGGGAATTGTTGCTGGGAAAAAACGGAAGACAAATAAAAGCGAAAAAGAGATGATCAAAAAAATAGCCAGTTTTTATCGCAATGGGTTTAAAAATATGCCTTCGTGGGGCAAAAAGCTATGGCTGATCATACTGATCAAACTCTTCATCATGTTTGCCGTGTTAAAGATTTTCTTTTTCCCTGATTTTCTGAATACAAAATTCGATACCGACGAACAAAAAAGTGATTACGTAAAAGAACAATTAATTAATAAAAAGTAGCATATGGAACAATTTAGCGTAGAACTGGTCGATTGGTCGCGGGCGCAATTCGCCTTAACAGCCATCTACCATTGGTTTTTTGTACCGCTTACGCTGGGCTTGTCGTTCATTGTGGCATTTATGCATTCAATTTACTACAAAACCGGTGATGAAAAGTGGAAAAACATGACCAAGTTCTGGATGAAATTATTCGGGATCAATTTTGCCATTGGCGTGGCCACGGGCATTATTCTCGAATTTGAATTCGGAACCAACTGGTCGAATTACTCATGGATAGTGGGTGATATCTTTGGAGCTCCGCTCGCCATCGAAGGGATAGTAGCTTTTTTCTTAGAATCAACCTTTATAGCGGTCATGTTTTTTGGCTGGGGCAGGGTGAGTAAGAAATTCCACATGATGTCCTCCTGGCTGGTGGCGTTTGGGTCTAATTTATCTGCATTGTGGATATTGGTAGCCAATGCCTGGATGCAAAACCCGGTAGGTACTAAATTCAATATGGATACAGCCCGCAATGAAATGATCAGCTTTTTTGATGTGGCTTTATCATCAACAGCCATTTTTAAATTTACACACACTATATCGCAAGCATACGTGATAGGTTCTTTGTTTGTGATTGCTGTAAGCGCGTGGTACCTGCTAAAGAAACGGCACCTGTTATTTGCCAAGCAAAGCATCCTGATCGCTTCTGTTTTTGGCTTAGTATCTGCTGTTTGTGTTGCATTTACGGGTGACAGTTCAGCCTATGATGTAGCACAAAAACAGCCCATGAAACTGGCGGCCATGGAAGGATTATATGATGGCGAACAAAATGCGGATCTGTATGCTTTTGGTTTTTTAAACAACAGAAAAGATAATTCGAATTTCAAGGGCATCAGGATTCCCAGTATGCTGTCGATCATGGCATACAGAGACCCGAATGCTTTTGTAGCAGGGGTAAATGATATTTTAAACGGCAATGAGGCACAGGGAATTTTACCTACCGAAACGCGGATGGAAAAAGGCCGTATCGCTATCCAGGCGCTGGCTGATTATACATTGGCAAAAAAGGCAGGGGATAAGGAATTGGCCCAACAGAAATACATTGAGTTTGAAGAAAATTATGCTCATTTTGGCTATGGATTTTTTCAGGACAAAGAAGAAGTGGTTCCACATGTAAAGCTTACCTTTTATTCATTTCACATCATGGTGGGCTTTGGTTTGTTTTTTATTGCTTTGTTCGCCTGGCTATTATACGCCAGCATGAAAAATAAACTGGAAAAACATAAATGGGTGCTGCGCCTTTCCGTGTGGTCGTTGTTATTCGGATATATCGCTTCTGAATTGGGATGGCTGGTAGCAGAAATAGGTCGGCAACCATGGACCATACAGGATATTTTACCGGTTGGTGCTGCTACTTCCCATTTAAGTGTGGGTAATGTACAAACCACATTTTTTCTGTTCCTGGCATTATTTACCGTTTTATTAATTGCTGAAATAAAAATTATGGTCTTCCAGATTAGAAAGGGACCCGAGAAAGGAGGCAGCCATGTTTAATAATTTATCATACCCGATGTTACAAGGCTACTGGTGGATCATCGTTTCGCTACTGGCCGCCATACTTGTATTCCTGATGTTTGTGCAGGGCGGACAAACCCTGTTAAAACAACTTACTAAAACCGATAAGGAAAGGTCCATCCTGATTAATTCGATAGGTAGAAAGTGGGACCTTACTTTTACAACGCTCGTTACTTTCGGAGGTGCATTTTTTGCATCATTCCCGTTATTTTACTCAACGAGTTTTGGAGGAGCTTACTGGGTGTGGATGCTGATATTGTTCAGTTTCATTATCCAGGCAGTATCTTATGAATACCGTACAAAAGCAAACAATTTTTTGGGAACTAAAACCTATGATGTGTTTTTGTTGATCAATGGTATTTTAGGAACGATACTGGTAGGCGCTGCTGTAGGTACTTTTTTTACCGGCTCCGAATTTTCAGTTGACCGGATGAACATCACTATAGCTTCTGACCCTGTTATTTCCCGCTGGGAAACAGCTACACATGGACTGGAAGCTGCTTTAAATATTACGAACCTGGCGCTTGGACTGGCCGTATTTTTCCTGGCGCGCGTGCTGGCCATGTTATATTTCATTAATAATATTGACAATGAGAATATCGTACGCCGATCGGTAAAAATAGTCAGGCTGTGCAGCGGCATGTTCCTCGTATTTTTCCTGCTTTTTGCAGGGCTTCTTTTAACAAAAGAGGGTTTCGCAGTGGACGCTGCCAGTGGAAAAGTGTTTATGGAACCTTTTAAATATTTCCATAATTTAATTGAGATGCCGGTGGTACTGGTGTTGTTTCTCTTGGGCTTAGTGGGTGTGTTGTACGGAATTTTCCTGGGGGCATTTAAAACTTCAGGTAAAGGCATCTGGTTTGCAGGTGCCGGCACCATTCTGACAGTATTTGCCTTGCTGATGCTGGCTGGATTTAACAATACCGCATTTTATCCGTCCACATACGATCTACAAAGTTCTTTAACGATTTATAATGCATCTTCAAGTAAATATACTTTGACTGCTATGAGCTGGGTTTCACTATTGGTTCCATTTGTAATTGCATACATCTGGTATACATGGAAATCGATGAGTAAGAAGAAGGTGAGCGAAAGTGATCTAGAAAATGATACGATGGCCTATTAAAAATTAAAAAGAAAGAAAAATGAGTTATTTAGAAGCTGTTATATGGTTAATTAGTTGGCCGGTATTGATATTTGCTACTTTCCAACTGATCAAATATATTTTGAAAAGGGTGAACTATTTATAGGTCATTCATAATTACATTGGATTTAACAAGTACAAACGGTCGGGTTAAATGCTGTAAGTGAGAAGTTCTGATGCAGTAATTTTAAATCAAAATTACTGCATCAGCATTTATTCGGCCGGCTCTACATCTACTACTTCATACATATTTTCACCATCCTGAACAATGGGTTGGTAATAAACATCTTCAACTTTAACATAGGTCACGTCACCTATTCTTACTTCTTCGCCACCTTCCGGTAGTTTTTCAACAACCGCGCCTGCAGTAGGAGGGACCACGGTATATCCGTCCTCACTTTTTTCATAATAGGTACCTCCATAATAATAATTATTGGTGGTTTCGTTAATCATGATAGTTTCAGTTTTAGGAGGTAATTCAGAAACAGTAGCTCCGACAGGTGCCTGTACTACAGTATATCCATTATCAGACGGTGCATAATACACGCCCTGGTCGTAATAGTATTTTTGATTG
>PKSW01000159.1 GCA_002869465.1 Marinilabiliales bacterium | reverse complement strand
TTACAGAAATTGGTTACGATGCCGATGAGATGCCAGCAGACCAAAAAGCGCACGACCGCTTACCGGCCTGTTGTCAGAAAGATGTTGAACCGCATTAATTATATTGTCATTTCGAAGGAGGAACGACTGAGAAATCTCCCAGGTAAAAAGGGTTTTTTCTCAGGAGATTTCTCCCGTTGGTCGAAATGACAGAAGTTATATTGTAAGGCTCATAGCTACCAGCTCCACGATGTCATAGTTTTTAACGTCTTCTTCCCGGTTTTGATATTTGATGCCATCCGTCATCATGGTCATACAGAACGGACAGGCTGTTGCTATGATATCGCAACCGGTTGCAAGGGCTTCTTCCGTGCGTTCAATAAACACTTCTTTGTCGCCTTTTTCGGCTTCTTTGAACATTTGTCCGCCTCCGGCACCACAACATAATGCAAATTGTTTGCTGCGTTTCATTTCTACTCTATTGCCCGGCAAAGCATCCAGCACGGATCGGGGCGCTTCATATTCTTTATTTCCCCTGCCCAGATAACACGGGTCGTGGAAAGTGATCTTCTTGTCTTTTAATTCGCCACTATTCAGGTTCAGTTTGCCCTCTGCTATCATTTGTTGCAAAAATTGAGAATGATGTGCGATCTCATAATTGCCTCCAAGATCGGGATATTCATTTTTGATGGTGTTGAAATCATGGGGGTCGCAGGTGATGATCTTTTTCACCTCATATCCATTCAGTACTTCAATATTCATCATCGCCTGCATCTGGAACACCATTTCATTTCCGGCACGCCGTGCAATATCACCGCTGTCGCTTTCCTCTGTTCCAAGTACGGCATAATCAACTTTTAAATGGTTCAGAATTTTTACAAATTCACGGGTCACCTTTTTGTACCTGTCATCAAAAGCGCCTGCTGATCCGATCCAGAACAAATATTCAGGTGTTTTTCCCTGTGCCAGCTGGCTGGCCATGGTAGGCACTTCAAGTCCTTCGGCCCACAGCATACGGTCTTCAGGCGAGAATTGCCAGGGGGCCCCATTATTTTCAATATTCGTTATAGCGGCATTCAGCGTACCTGATCCGCCTGCTTCTTCCAGGTACATATACCTTCTTAATTCCATGATGATCGACACCTGGTCAATATCCACCGGGCATTCGTTGGTACAGGCGTTGCAGGTAGTGCAAGCCCAGATTTCTTCAGGCGTGATGTAAGAACCGAGCAGGGTTTGAGCCTCATCGGCTTTAATGCTCATACCCACCATATGATGGCCCACTTCTTCGATACGATCCCGGGTATCCATCATGATCTTTCTTGGAGAGAGCAGTTTACCGGTTATGTTGGCCGGACAAACGGCTGTACATCTGCCGCATTCGGTGCAAGTATAGGCGTCCATTAGGCTCTTCCAATTCAGGTCTTTCGCATCCTTGGCGCCAAAGCGTTCAATTTCTACATCTGCCACTGCTTCTTCACCCAAAACACCCATAGCTACTTTTACTTCGTTAGTAATGGCATCCATATTGGTGATGTAGGTGGCAGGTTTCAGCTTTGCATAAAAAACATTCGGGAATGAAAGAAACACGTGGAAGTGCTTTGAATAAGGGATGTAGTTCAGAAAAACAAACACGCCCACAATATGAAACCACCACCCGGTTTTTTCAATCAGAATTAGGGAGGTGTCTGGTAAATTGGAAAATAAGGGAACCAGGAATCCGCTGAAGAAAATATGCCCGGTATCCATATAATGTTCCACTCCTCGCAGTTGCAATACACGGTCGGCAGCATTCATACAAAATAAAGCTGACATGAGCAGGATTTCCGTGATCAGAATAATATTGGCATCTATCAGCGGCCAGCGGGTCATTTCACGTGTATGGAAGCGTTTCACCCGGATCACATCTCTTCGGATAATGAAAATGACACAGGCAAAAATGACTGACAGAGCAAAAAGTTCAAAGAAGGAGATCAACACATTGTAAAAAGGAATCCCGCTAAAAAAACGATGGGTGCCCGCCACCCCATCAATCATGATCTCCAGCATTTCAATATTAACAAGTATAAAGCCCGCGTAAACCATGATATGCAAAATACCCGAAACAGGCCTTTTCACCATCTTGCTTTGCCCGACAGCAACCCTGAACATTCTATTCCAACGCTCCGGTTTATTGTCGTTGATGATGAGGTCCTTACCAAGATTGATGTTCTTAACAATGACACTCACATTTTTATAAAAAAGAACAATGGTTAGGATAAGAATAAGAATGAAAATAATACTTGATATCATGAGGAGATCATTTAAAGATTAGACATTGACCCGTTGTGGAACTCGCCTGTAATTTATTAAGTTGTAAATTAATTAACAGTCATATTTTATAGGGCTGAGGATCATGCATAGCCATAAAGCCTGTCGAATTCAGCCCGGTACTTTTCTTTGATTTCTTTCCGGCGGAGTTTCAGGGTGGGTGATAATTCGCCCGTAAGTGGTGTCCATTCATCAGCCGTTAATTCAAACTTTTTAATCTGATTGTGACGTCCGAGTGTTTCATTGAGTTTGTCGATTTCTTTCTGATATCTTGCGAGTACTTTTGGTTTTTTAATGAGGTCGGCATTGTCCCTGAATTTGATACCATTTTTAAAGCACCATCCGTGTAAATATTCAAATGCAGGAGAAATAATAGCTGCCGCATACTTTTCACCGGCACCTACCACCATCAGTTGTTCAATAAGCTGTGACTCTTTAAATTTGTTTTCCACTATTTGAGGAGCCACATATTTTCCGGTTGATAGTTTGAAGATTTCTTTTTTCCTGTCGGTTATCTGCAAGATATTGTGTTCGTGAATTTCGCCAATATCACCGGTATGGAACCATCCATCTTTGTCGATCACTTCAGCAGTTCTTTCAGGATCTTTATAATAACCCATCATTAAACTGGGGCCACGCATGAGTATTTCTCCGTCTTCAGCAATTTTAACTTCAATATTATTTACGATTGGCCCAACCGTTCCGAATTGCAGCAAAGGATATTTAGCATGATTCACAGCAATTACAGGTGATGTTTCTGTTAATCCGTAACCTTCCTGTATCGGTAATCCGGCAGATGTAAATATTCGGGCCAATCGAGGCTGCAGAGGAGCGCTTCCTGATACGATAATAAAAACATTGCCACCCAGTGCTTCACGCCATTTGCTGAATATTAATTTATTGGCCAGTTTCAGTTGAAGCTCATACCACCAGCCATTTGCGCCGTTCAATTCATAACTCAAACCAAGGTCTACAGCCCAGAAGAATAGACTTTTCTTAATCCCGGTAAGCTCTTTTCCTTTCAATAGAATTTTATCGAAGAGCTTTTCTACAACTCGGGGAACAGCAGCAAATCCATGGGGATTTACTTCCCTCATATTTTCTCCGATGGTTTCAAAATTCTCGGCATAATACACCGAAGCGCCCATATACTGCCAGAAATAGGTGACCATTCTCTCAAATACATGACATAAAGGAAGAAAACTTAAAAAACGATGTGTTTCGTTGATAGGTAGAATGTTCTGACAAGCTTCAACATTGGAGATGAAATTCCTGTGGCATAACATTACACCTTTTGATCTTCCCGTTGTACCCGAAGTATAGATAATAGACATCAACTCATCCGGTTGAATGGCTTTTTTTATTTTTATAACTTCTTCTTTAAATTTACCTTCATTCTTTTTTCCCAGTTCTATAATTTCTTCCCAATTGGATGCGCCTTTTACCTGGTCAATCGTATACACCTTTTCGATGTTGGGAGATTTATCAGCAATGGGTTTGATCTTTTCATAGTATTCCTGCGAAGAAACGATGACTATCCTGGCATCTGAGTGCACCAAAATATGCTCATACTCATCCGTTCCAATAGTAGGATAGACGGGTACATGGACCATACCCACCTGGCTCATGCCGATATCCATAAAATTCCACTCGGGCCGGTTGTTTGATACGGTGATGATCTTGTCCTGTTTTTTATATCCCATTGCTAACAGGCCGTAGCTGAATAAATTAGCGTTTCGCGCATAATCATCGGTGCTGAATTTTTCCCACTTACCAAAACGTTTAACAGCAAGGGCATCGTCTTTTTTGTAGTTCTCCAGCAGGTTATCTACAATATCAAAGGTTCTGAGTACTTTCATGGTTTTTGGATTGAGCGGTTAATTTAGTAATTTTTTTATTTCGTTTTACTTTGGTTTGAATGTCCATGTAAATTTAAATTCAGCAACTACATCCCCTTCGGTGTCATATCCAGTGGATGTAACCTCGGCGGTTTGTCCTTCTCCTGTTTCAATACTTCTGGTGATTGCAGCCATTATTTTCTCTCCTTCATTGCATTTGAAAGTAATTTTTGTCCTTGCTTTTTTCTGAAAACTGGCTTTCATTTCAAACACGAGCATGGAGACAGGAACCGAAAAATCTTTGATGGCAGCCATAGCCAGGATGCCGGTGGTAAGTTCGGCTGCCATACTGAGTACTGCAAAGTAAATAGATCGGAAAGGGTTTTTGTTAAGACATTTATAAGGTACAGATACGGAGGCTTGTGTATAATCAATTTCTGTTACCTGAAGTCCTGCCAGGAAAGCCATGGGTAAATTTTTCAGCATGAATAATTTCATGTGAAAATTGCTTTTGGCCAGTTTCCGGATTCTATTCTCTTTTTGCATATATAACATAGGTAATCATATTACCTGCCAAATGAATTATAAGATCACTCAGCAGGTGATATGAATGTCAATTTTAGATTAAAAATTATACTTGTTGTCCTCTATCAACTTATCAGCGATTCTTCTGCGGGCAACGACCACGTTCACTGAAGCCGCTTTGGTAAAACGTTTCATTCCCATCAGCATACCCTGTTTTTCATCACCAGTACCGAACGAATTCACCGCATCAACGCCTTCCTTATTGATTTTATGAGCCACATCGAACATATACACATCAAACATATCTTTGTAAAGTTTCATCTTATCCTCATCATACATGCCATTCAGTTTTTCAATGCGCAACAGCATGGATTCAGCAGCATAGGTCCACATGATCATGTTGGCCGCATTGATCAGCAATTCCTGTTCGTTGGAAATATCCTGCATGAACTTTTGAATAGCTGATCCGGCCACCATCAGAATGCTCTTCTTAAAATTAACGATCATTTTTCTTTTTGCTTCAAAATAATCTGTGGTCGGACTGCCAAAATCAGGAATGCCCATCAATTCTTTACCGACTTCTTTTGCTGGTGTTAACAAGTCAATTTCGCCTTTCAAACCTCTTTTAATGAGTTCG
>PKSW01000441.1 GCA_002869465.1 Marinilabiliales bacterium | reverse complement strand
TTTTGGAGGTGAAGTGGAACGGGTATTAAATATGGCCGATGGTGTTCTTTTGCTGGTAGATGCTTTTGAAGGGCCGATGCCGCAAACACGTTTTGTGCTGCAAAAAGCCATCGATTTGGGATTAAAGCCTATCGTGGTAATTAATAAGGTGGATAAACCCAATTGCCGTCCTGATGAAGTACATGAAGCTGTTTTCGATCTGATGTTCAACTTGGGAGCTACGGAAGATCAAATTGACTTTCCCGTTGTTTTTGGCTCATCAAAAGAAGGTTGGATGTCGGATGACTGGCAAAAACCCGCTGAAGATGTTTCTTATTTGCTGGATGTGATCATCGAGTATATT
Source organism: Marinilabiliales bacterium (assembly GCA_002869465.1). GTDB lineage: Bacteria > Bacteroidota > Bacteroidia > Bacteroidales > F082 > UBA4459. Next base: position 4,960 of record PKSW01000441.1, on the reverse strand, counting down.
CCTCCATCCAAATTTGTCGACGGTACGCCACAAATGCAGATCACTTCGCTTGATTATTCTTCATACGTGGGAAGGATAGCAGTTGGCAGATTGAGCAGAGGTAAATTGCAAATGGGGATGAATGTTTCGCTGGTTAAAAGAGACGGAACCATTACCAAATCAAAAATTAAAGAATTATACTTGTTTGAAGGACTCGGTAAAGAGAAGTGTAAAACCGAAGTTTTAGCAGGAGATATTATTGCCATTATGGGTTTGGAAGATTTTGAAATTGGCGATACGGTTACAGATTTTGAAAAGCCCGAGGGATTGCCAGCTATCAAAATAGACGAGCCTACTATGAGTATGCTTTTTACCATCAACAATTCACCGTTTTTTGGCAAGGAAGGCAAATATGTGACATCCCGGCATCTTAGGGACCGATTATTCCTCGAAACTGAAAAAAACCTGGCTTTAAAAATTGATGAAACCAATTCAGCTGATGCTTACCTTGTGTATGGAAGGGGCATTCTGCATTTATCTATTCTGGTGGAAACCATGCGCCGTGAAGGTTATGAGTTTCAGCTGGGACAACCGCAGGTGATCATCAAAGAAATTGATGGTGTGAAGCACGAACCAGTTGAAAGCCTGACTGTATTGGTGCCCGAAGATTTTTCAGGTAAAGTGATCGACATTGTTACCAATCGAAAAGGTAGTTTTTTAAATATGGAGCCCAAAAACGACCGGATGATGCTTGAATTTAGCATCCCTTCCAGGGGAATTATAGGCTTGCGTAATACCCTTTTAACTGCAACGGAAGGCGAAGCCATTATTGCGCACAGGTTTGATAAATATGAACCATGGAAAGGAGAAATCTCCACACGTGTAAACGGTGCTCTGATATCCATGGAAACCGGAACCGCTATTCCTTATGCCATCTGGAAACTGGTCGACCGGGGCAAATTTTTCATCCACACCAATGAGGATATTTATGCAGGACAAGTAATTGGTGAAAACTCAAGAGCCGGCGACCTCGTTGTAAATGTGAATAAGACGAAAAAGCTGAGCAATATGCGCGCTTCAGGTTCTGATGACAAAGTATTGATACCGCCACCGATCAGGTTTTCGTTAGAAGAATACATGGAAACCATAAGAGAAGATGAATACCTGGAAGTGACTCCACGTTCGTTGCGACTAAGGAAAATATTATTAAATGAACATGATAGAAAAAGACAATCCAAAATTTAGTATGATGAGAAAAGTTCTTTTAATCTCACTTTTTGCTGGCCTGCTTACATTCAGTTCATGCGATGCATTACAGCAGGTGAGTGATACAGCCACATTTGTTCAATGCGATTTTTCGCTGGCCAATGTGAAGATTGATAAAATAGGCGGTGTATCATTGGCTAACATTAAAAAGCCTGAAGATATTGGCATGTTGAATATGATGTCACTGGCCCAGCAAGTTATAGCGGGTAGCCTTCCAACCACATTAAATGTGGGTATTAAGGCCACCAACAATCAAAGTTTGAAAGCGGGTATTTCGGGCCTTGCCTGGGAGTTATATATGAAAGATCAGAAATACGGCGCAGGGATGATCAACGATCATGTTGAAATTTTACCCAATTCGTCTACCGTATTTCCCATAAGTGTGGAGTTTGATATTCTTAATATAGTCACTTCAAGCAATATCCAGCAAATTCTTGATATTGTCTTTGATGTGGATAATAAAGATAAGTTTAATGAACTTGATCTCCAGTTGAGATTACAGCCATCATATAAGGTAGGAGACCAGGTGCAGCAATACCCGGGTTTTATTACAGTAAAACCATAACTAATTATACCCATTCTTCCTGAAGGATTTCACCCTGGATTCCAACCACAACTGCTTTAACTGGCACTTTACGGCTGGCATTCTGAACAGCTGTCTGTACCATTTGCAGTAATCCGCCGCAACAAGGCACCTGCATGATCATCACTGTCATGGTATTGATCTTTGCATCATCAACAAGGCTCGTTAGTTTGCTCAGATATACTTCCATTCCGCTGTCCAGTTTAGGGCAAGCAATAGCTACGGTTTTATCTTTCAGCCATTTCTGGTGGAAATTTCCCAATGAAAAAGCTACACAGTCAGCAGCTACTAGTAGATCGGAGTTTTGAAAATAAGAAGCTTGTGGATTTATCAGGTGCATTTGTACCGGCCATTGGCGGAGTTCCGACTTCCCTGACACCGATTCTTCTTCTAAAGTAATTCCTTGTGGTGCAAAACTCATAGCCTGAGAACCGGGACAACCGCCACCTGAATGAGCATGGTGCATGGGTTTTATATGTTCATGTGCTTCATGTTTTTCACTGTTATGAACTCTTTGCATGACTTTATCTATATCGAATCTGATGTTTGATTCGTTGCTTTTCAAAAATTGGACCCCCTCTTTAAGGAATTCAAATTCCTGGTGGTCTTTTAAATGTTGTAAATGCGCTACGACCGTATTTTCCCCTTTTTCAACCATCAATTTCATCACTTCGACTTCATTGTAGGGTTGGGCCTCGCGTTTTTCGATGGTAATGGCACCTTGTGGACAATGCCCCAGGCAAGCTCCCAGCCCGTCACACATCAAATCGCTAACCAGTCTGGCTTTGTTATCAATGATCTGTAAGGCCCCTTCGTGGCATGCCGGAACGCAATCACCGCAGCCGTTACACAATTCTTCGTTTATATGTACTATTTCTCTGAGCATTTGTTTTCAGTTTTGTGATGCTACAAAAATAGGGAACAAGTCATATGAGGTTTAGTAACAATTGTTACAAAAGAATGTTAAAAACACTATTTTTGGCTTAAAACTAATGATGTTTGAAAAACTGATATTCTGTCCCTTATTTGTTGGTTTGGATAACGAAACCATCATTCATCTGCTAAATCAGGTGCAACACCAGATACTACAATATAAGAAAGATCAGCTTATAGCATACAGTGGCGATGAAGTTGAAAGCCAAATGATAGTGTTAAAAGGAAGTGTAAAAGGGGAAATGGTTGATTTCACCGGAAAAACCATTAAAATTGAGGATATTGCTAGTCCACGTCCATTGGCTCCTGCCTTTTTATTCGGGAACAGGAATTCGTTTCCTGTGAATATCGTTGCTAATTCGGATGTTGAAATATTGGTTATCCCCAAACCCTCATTTTTGCAACTCATGCAGATAAATGAAACGATATTGGAAAACTTCTTAATTCTAATATCCAACAGGGCACAATTCCTGTCGAATAAGATTCGGTTTTTGTCTTTTCAGACCATCAAAGGAAAAATAGCTCATTATTTACTTGAAAGCTTGAAAAATAAGGAAACAGATGTTGTAATCCTTGATAAATCCCAGAATGAACTGGCTGAGTCTTTTGGAGTGGCCAGGCCTTCTTTGGGAAGAGCCCTCCGTGAAATGGATCACGAAGGATATATTGAAGCTAAAGGAAAACAAATACGGATTCTTGACAAACGAAAACTTTCAGAGTTATTAAAATAAATAAGTGTTGACAAAATAAATTGTAAATTTGTTATGAAATTTACATGATATGAAAAATATATTGAGCATTCTCACATTCGTTTTACTTGGCCTTTTATTAATGATCACCAGTTGTAATAAAGAAAAAGACAACTCTGATTATGATCTGGATAAGAGCGTTAATGAATTAAAAGAAGATATTGCGATAGAAGGTGACGGTAAGTTTGAAAAGGTGATCACCAAGCGGCTTGTAAAACCCGATGATTGCCGTTATATAGTTTCAGGAACTATTGAATATTACTTAGATGACGAATTGGTTGCCATTATTGATTTTGGAGACAGAACATGCGATAATATTGCTACCAAAACAGTGAGAGGTACAACCATCCGATTTGAACTGGACGCTGGAGATGATAAAAACTATAGAAAAGTGATTGCTGAACCCCTGGTTAGAATAGAAGGATGTGATTATATTGTTGCGGGGATTATTGACTTTTATAAAGACGGTGAATGGATTGCTACCATCGATTTTGGCGACGGCACATGTGATAACATCGCTATCAAAATATGGGACGGAGGCCGAAAAGAGATCAGGCTTTCAAAAGATTAAGAACATCATCAAGATTTAAAACAATCCACCATTCTGGTAAATTTCCAGTTGTACTTCTGAAAATGGTTCAATATTCGTAAACCGTCCTTTACTTTGATTTTTTAATTCGCCCGTTTCGAAATTAAGTTCAATTTCATCACCGTTTTCAACACCTGCTTTTTCGAGGGTTTCATAGGTAAGTATCGGAAATGCTGCATTGATGGCATTTCTTTCATAAATGGCGCCATACGATTCAGCAAGGATGGCCTGAACACCTAATGTTTTAAAACCATCAACGGCCTGCTGGCGTGAACTACCCGATCCAAAATTCTTTCCAACAATCACAATGTCACCACGCTTGCATTTTTTTGCGAAATCTTCATAGCCCTTCAGGTTATCAAAAATATACTGGCCCATTTCTTCAGGATCTGTAATTTGCAGGTATCGGTTATGATAAATCATGTCGGTATCAATATCATCCTGTGGGATGACCCAAACACGGCCTTTGATTGTCAATGGCCTGGTTTCGTGTGTTTTTTCGTGCTGTTTGGCTGCCAGTTTCATCTCGTCAGCACGCAAAGCAAAATCAAAATTGGCTGGCACCTTCGGTATGTCATCTTCCGTGGTAATATATCCTGCCACTGCTGAAGCTGCGACGGAAGCAGGCGATGCCAGGTACACTTCGCCTTTGCCCTGTTTACCGGGGAAATTCCGGTTACCTGTACTTATGGTTACTTCGCCGGGCCCATTCTGTCCCACTTGTCCGGCAGCACAACCTGCACAACCGGCATTTGATAATAATGCGCCTGCATCTTTAAATATCCTGATCAGGCCTTCATCGAGGCATTGCTGCCATATTTCATCGGTAGAAGGAACAATCTTTAAAACCACACCCGGGGC
>PKSW01000150.1 GCA_002869465.1 Marinilabiliales bacterium | reverse complement strand
TCCTGATTATGTAATTATTTACGGTGATACCAATTCGACCCTGGCAGGTGCCATTGCCGCTTCTAAAATGAATATCCCGGTTTTACATATTGAAGCCGGATTGAGATCGTATAATAAATCGATGCCGGAAGAGATCAACCGGATCATGGCCGATCATGTTTCTACGATCCTCTTCACCCCTACACAAACTGGCCTAGATAACCTGGTAAAAGAAGGATTTTCAGCCACTACCTCCAAACCATTCACGCAAGATAATCCAGGGATTATGCATTGCGGCGATGTGATGTACGATAATAGCTTGTATTTTAAAAAACTGGCATTTGAAAAAAGTACAATTATTAAGGATTACAAACTGAAAAACAAAGAATTCATCCTCTGCACCGTTCACCGCGACAACAATACAGACGATCCGGAGCGTTTAAATTCTATTTTCAGCACACTGAACGAGTTGAGCCTGGCCAACAAGGTTGAAATTGTCATGCCGCTTCACCCGAGGACATCACGTGCCATTGAAGAGTCGTTGGATAATACCGTTGACGAAGCCATTAACAAGAATCCACTTTTCAAATTACTGCCCCCTGTTTCATTTCTCGATATGATCCTGCTGGAAAGCCAGTGCCAGATGGTCATTACAGATTCGGGTGGCGTTCAGAAAGAAGCTTTTTTCTTTAAAAAACCCAGCATTATTTTACGCACGGAAACCGAGTGGAAAGAAATTGAGGATGCCGGAGTGGGCATGGTTACGGACATAAAAAAAGACCTGATCCTCGACGCTTATGCCTATTTTAAGTCGAATGGAGAAACCCTGCATTATCCTTCTATTTTTGGTGATGGCAACGCGGCTGGTTTTATTTGCCAGTCCATTCTGAATAACAAATAGGTAAATGTTTCTGCAATTCCGTTACTGGGAGCTTAAAAACACAACTCATTGCTTGTTGTTAACAAAATAATTTCTATCTTTGCGCTCCCATTTTTGGGTATTAACAATCAATCACTTAACTAAATTAGTATTATGAATCATTATGAAACCGTTTTCATTTTAACTCCCGTTTTGTCTGATGAACAGATGAAGGAAGCGGTAAAGAAGTATGAGGATTTCCTCAAAGACCATGGTGCCGAAATGGTGCATCGCGAGAACTGGGGCATGCGGAAGCTTGCCTATCCTATTCAGAAAAAATCTACAGGCTTTTACCAGCTATTCGAATTTAAGGATGATGGAAAAGTAATTGCTGATATGGAAGTTCAGTTCAAACGCGACGAGCGCGTATTACGCTTCCTTACCGTAAAACTTGATAAACATGCTGTAGCTTATAGCGAAAAAAGGCGCAAAAAGTTTGCAGCAGAAAAAAAAGGAGAGGAAGCTTAATTAATTAATCATCTTTAAACAAAGAAATTATGGCACAAGGAAATTCAGATATCAAATATCTAACACCGATTGCAGTTGACACGAAAAAGAAAAAATACTGCCGTTTTAAAAAGAGCCGCATCAAGTATATCGATTATAAAGATGCTGACTTTCTTTTAAAATTCGTGAACGAACAAGGTAAACTATTACCACGACGCATTACAGGTACTTCAACCAAGTATCAGAAAAAAGTGGCCCAGGCTGTTAAGAGAGCCCGCCACCTTGCTTTAATGCCTTACGTAGCTGACTTACTTAAATAAAGGAGGGAAAATAACATGGAAATTATTCTTAAAAAAGATATTACAGGATTGGGTTATAAAAACGACCTCGTTAAAGTAAAAGACGGATACGCCAGGAATTATCTGATTCCTAAAGGCATGGCTGAAATTGCATCGCCTTCTAGCAGAAAAGTATTGGCTGAATTGAAAAAACAGCAATCATTTAAAGAAGAGAAGATCAGGAACGAAGCTGAAACCATGGCGAAAGCTTTGGAAGGTTTGCAGCTGAAAGTAGCTGTCAAAGCAGGTACTTCAGGAAAGATTTTTGGTTCTGTGAACAATATAATCATTGCTACCGCAATCAAAGACCAGAAAAACCTGGATATCGATCGCAAAATGATCCACCTTGATGAAGAACACATTAAAGAAGTTGGACAGCATAAAGCAAAAATCAAATTACACAAAGAGATAGAAGTAGAAATCGATCTGGATGTAGTTGCTGAATAATTGCTAAAAAATATCATTACTTTTAAACCCTCTTGGAGTCCAAGAGGGTTTTTTGTATAATTGATGTTTAAACATGTTATCCAAATCCAAAATAAAACTGATCAATTCCCTGAAAATGGGAAAATACCGCCGGCAACATCAATTATTTGTTGCTGAAGGTACCACCAACGTGCTCGATTTTTTACATAGTGGTATTGAAACAGAAGCATTATACGCGACCCGTAATTGGCTAAAAACGAATCAGTCATTTCTAAATAAAATTGAAATCACAGAAGTGATTTTAAAAGAAATGGCAAAGATATCCGCTTTAAAAAACCCTTCGGAAGTACTAGCTGTTTTTGCAATACCAGAAAAAAATGAAGCTGACCTGAATACAATGAATGACCTGGTTTTGATGCTGGATGATATTCGCGACCCGGGTAATTTAGGAACTATCATTAGGACAGCTGATTGGTTTGGAATAAGCCACATCATATGCTCAGAAAATACGGTTGACACCTACAATCCGAAAGTAGTTCAGGCCAGTATGGGTTCGCTGGCAAGGGTACAGGTGTATTACCAGAATCTTAAAAAAACCTTACAAGCAAAACCTGATTATTTAAAAGTTTTTGGGGCTGTTTTAAAAGGAAACGACATGGTGGAACTAGCCAAACCCAATCATGGGATCATTCTGGTTGGTAGCGAAGCACATGGGATATCAAAAGAATTGTTGCCGCTGATTGACATAAAGATCACCATCCCAAAACAGGTTTCTATTGACGTTCCTAATTCTGCTGAATCACTCAATGCTTCTATTGCCACAGCTGTCATTTGCTATGAATTCAGAAGGAAATAAAACATTTCGATTGGTATTTTGTTAATTCTTATAAAGGTCTGGGATTTTTCAAATTCTTAACAGACTTTTTAATATTTATCTGTTATTTTTGCAGCCTAAAACTGAAACACATGATTTTTATCAAAATATTGCTAATTACCATCGTTTTCCTGGCACTTGCATTTGCCGGGTTCGCTGTTAAAATGTTCTTTAAAAAAGGTGGTGAATTTAAGAAACAATGCTCTACTGTTGACCCAAAAACCGGCCAACCATTGGGCTGCTCATGCGGCGGCAATGGTGACGGAAGCTGCCGGAATGAAGATGAAGAGACTTCCTCTAAAATTAAGATTCAGCCTCTTCAGGTTGATTAATTTTAATAATTAATTTCTGTTATTTCGAAATAGGCCTGTGGATGCAAGCATGCAGGACAAGTTTTAGGTGCCTTTTTGCCTTCGTGCAGGTATCCACAATTACGGCATTTCCATACAATTACGCCATCCCTCTCGAACACCATACCTTCATCCAGGTTTTTATATAGTTTCAAATATCTTGCTTCGTGGGCTTTTTCAACCTCAGCGATCATTCTGAATGCTGCTGCTACCGTTTTAAAGCCTTCTTCTTCCGCGATATTCGCAAACATAGGATATAATTCTGTCCACTCTTCATTTTCACCTTCAGCGGCCGCTTTCAGGTTTTCCATTGTGGTTCCGATTATTCCTGCCGGATATGCCGCAGTGATCTCCACCATTCCTCCTTCCAGGAATTTAAAGAAACGCTTGGCGTGTTCTTTTTCGTTTAAAGCTGTCTCTTCAAATATCGCTGCGATCTGCTCCAGCCCTTCTTTTTTGGCTTGTTTGGCAAAATAATCGTACCGCATCCTAGCTTGGGATTCGCCTGCAAATGACTTCAGCAGATTTTGCTCTGTTCTGGTTCCTTTTAAACTTTTCATGATGTATTAATTTAGTTTTGATGTGATGTCAATTTGATCTCAACACGTCACTCAAAATTAGCGATAATAAGTCCTCAAATAATTTATAATGAGTAAAAAATAGGAAGTCGCTTTTAATACTCTTCAGAAATAACAGCCCTGAATCTGTCACTCATAAAAGTCTGATAATTGCCTTCCTCATCTGTATAAATAAAGAAAGCATCTAATGAAGGATCATTATTTACAAATTGACTGGCCTTTTCAAGCCCCATCACCATAAAAGCAGTGGCATATGCATCAGCAATGGCCGTATTATCAGCCAATACCGAAACGCTTAACAATGAATGTTGGACAGGATAACCTGTTTTTGGATTGATCGTATGTGAATACCTGATGCCATCTTCTTCATAAAATTTGCGATAATTGCCGGAAGTAGCTATGGATTTATTCTTTAACAGCACAACCGCCTTCAGATCCCTTGCATCGTCCTTGTTTTCAGCCGGCTTTTCAATACCTATTTTCCATTCGGCTCCATCCGGTTTATTTCCTTTGGCTTTCACCTCTCCCCCTATGTCTACCAAGTAATTTTCTATGCCTTGCTCTTCAAAGAAATTTCCGATCAAATCAACGGAATAACCCTGTGCAATCGCATTGAAATCGATAGAAATGCGGGGATCATCTTTCATAATATACCCATCTTCAATACGCACTTTCTGGTACCCGGTAAATTCAAGTATGGAATCAATAATATGTTTATCCACATTTTTTGATGCATCAAAACCAAATCCCCAAGCACGGGTCAGATTTCCCACAGTTGGGTCAAAAGCACCATTAGTTTTTGCAGCTACTTCCTTCGCTATCTTAAAATTATCAGTAAAGAATGGATCCACTCGAATCACTGAATCGCTTTGGTTTACGCGTGAAATAAGTGAATTTGGCACCCACAAAGAAAGTGACTGATCAAATGCGTTAAGTATGGAATCCACCTCCAACTGGAAATGCCGCTGCTGGACGTCAAAATAAATAATGGAATAATAAGTTCCCTGGGCTTCGCCCATAAAACGCACCGGTTCAGTTTGCGTTTGATTAGAGCATGAGAAAAGGAACATCAGAAGGACAATTTGAAGTGCTTTCATGTGGCAATATTATAAAAAAAATAAGGGGTGATTTATGAAACACCCCTTTTGTTTTTATTAACCTCCAAAATCATCGAAGGCTATCATTTCTTCAGGAACCCCCAGATCGTCGAGCATTTTCTGCACAGCCGAGTTCATCATGGGTGGACCACAAAGGTAATATTCAATTTCTTCAGGTTCCGGATGATTTTTCAGGTAATTGTCATAAATCACTTGGTGTATAAATCCTGTATATCCTTTCCAATTGTCTTCTTCAAGGGGTTCGGATAAGGCCACTTCAAATTTGAAAGTATCAGGGTTCTCTTTTTCTATCTTTTCGAAAT
>PKSW01000040.1 GCA_002869465.1 Marinilabiliales bacterium | reverse complement strand
CGAATATGCAGCAGAAAGTAATACTTCCTCTCCTTTTACATCCAGGTTTTCCTGGTTAAGTTGAATACCAAGAAATTCCAGTCCGGATAAAATCCGTTTTCTGGTTTCCGGGTCTCTTTCCCCGATACCACCCGCGAAAACAATAATATCGACACCGCCCATGGCAGCCGTATAGGCACCTATATATTTTTTAGCGCGGTAGGCAAACATGTCCAGCGCAAGTTGCGCCCTGTGGTTGCCATTGTTGGCGGCATTTTCAATATCGCGCATGTCGGATGATATGCCTGAAATACCCAGCATTCCCGAGTATTTATTCAATAAATTGCTGGTTTCCTTAATACTGGTTTCTTCTTTTTCGGCCATGTAAAGCAAGGCGCCGGGATCAATATCACCTGTGCGCGTACCCATGATCAGGCCTTCGGCAGGGGTCATCCCCATGGAGGTGTCGAAGGATTTGCCATTTTTAATGGCCGCCATAGAGGAGCCATTGCCCAGGTGGCAGGTAATGATCTTTTGATCTTCTATATTTACGCCCAGGATATCGCAAGCCCGCTGAGAAAAATATTTGTGGCTGGTGCCATGGAAACCGTAGCGGCGTACTTTATATTTTTCGTATAACACGAAAGGAATAGCATATAAATAGACATGTTCAGGCATGGTCTGATGGAAAGCCGTATCGAAAACGCCTACCTGTGGCGTATCAGGCAACAGCTTTTGCATGGTGTAAATGCCGGCCAGGTTGGGCGGATTGTGCAGCGGTGCCAATTCTACGCATTCCTCCAGCGCTTCAATCACTTCTCTGGTGATCGGCACGCTGCCACTGAAAGCTTCGCCGCCATGCACCACGCGGTGGCCGATGGCACTGATCTCTTCCAATGTTTTCAGGCTGCCATGCTCCGGGCTTACCAGGATACGCAATACTTCTTCAATGCCTTTCTGGTGGTCAGGAATGGACATTTCTTTTTTCAGGTCAACCCCTGCATCATTTTTATGTTTGATCACACTGTCCTTCAAACCTACTTTTTCAACCAGGCCTTTGGCAATAACTTCGGTTTCGGGCATGTCAACCAACTGGTATTTGATGGATGAACTACCACAATTCAATATGATAATCTTCATGATAACAATTTAATTTAATTCTTTTACTACGGATACGTTGGTGTCATCGCCATACTCCACCGTGAAACCCTGTTTCCTGAAAACAGCGATCATGGCCTTATTGTCTTTGGTGGTTTCGGCATACAGCTTTTTAACTCCCGCATTTCTGGCAATTTCCTCACAATATTCTGTTAATTTCACACCCAATTCTTTATGTTGCCATTCGTCGGTTACCAGCACGGCATATTCAGCAATCACCACATCAGGATCAGAAATTAACCTACCTACGCCAATCAGGCGTTTGCGACCATCCTGTTCCACTTCGGCAACAATACCCATTTCGCGGTCGTAGTCGATATAGCAGAATTGTGTAGCTACTTCGTGCGAGTTAAAATGGAAATCGTAACGGAACCTCGAATAAATAGATTCTTTTGAACAGCTGGCCAGCATCTCTAGCCATAGGGGTTCGTCTTCAGGTTTTATGGGCCGTAAAGTAACTGGAGTACCATCGCGCAATACATCTTTTTTGATCAGTCGTTCGGGATAAGGACGCAATACGAGGTGCGAATATTCAGGTAAATTTTTGCCCAACACATTTTGGTCAACAACGATTCGTGCATCCAGTGCGATTACATCTTTGGTTGTAACAATCAGCGGGTTGATGTCGAGTTCCTCAATTTCAGGGTAATCGGCGGCGAGATAAGATAGACGAATAAGTACTTCAATAAGTTTCTGGATATTTTTTGGCTTGCTGCCACGATAGCCTTCCAGCAGTGGAAAGACCTTAAGCGACTTGAGCATTTGAAATGCCAGCTGGTCATTCAAAGGCGGAAACTCAAGCCTCCGGTCTTTAAAAAGTTCGGCTTTGGTACCACCCATACCCACCAGCATCACGGTTCCGAAAATGGAATCTTTTTTAATGCCAAGGATCATTTCAACACCATCGCCTGTATCGATCATCTTTTGAACGGTAATTCCTTCAATTCGCGCGTCAGGTGCTCTTTTTGCAACGGTTTTCTGTATATCATGATAGGCGGCTCTCAAACCTTCCTCCGAATGGATATCCAATGCCACACCTCCCACATCTGTTTTATGAAAAATATCGGGTGACTGAATTTTGAGTACAACGGGATATCCTTTCTTTTCGGCAATTTTTACAGCCTCATCTTCATTTTTACTTAGCTCAGGGTGTGTTGATTCAATACCATAATCATTGATAAGGAGTTTCGAATCGTCTTCAGCTAATATTTTGGCTTTCGGGAAAACTTCAGTAATATATTTCTCTCTTAATTTCTTACGGTCATAAGTAAAAGAAACAGGAACTTCTTTTGGTGTTTCATATAAAAGATCCAGGTTTCGGGAATACTTTGAAAGCGTCATAAAAGCGCTGATGGCCTGCTCGGGTGTGGTGTATACGGCAATTTCTGATTCTGTGAATACTTCTACGCCACCACGCATGCTTGGGCCTCCCAGCCAGGCTGCCATAATCAGTTTGGATGTTTTAGATGACAAAAGGGCAACGGCTTTTGCTGTTCCCGTAGGGTCTGTCATGGCCTGGGGCGTAAGAATGACCAATATTGCATCCACATTTTCATCCTCAAGTACAATTTCAGTAGCTTTTGCAAATCTTTCTGGTGTGGCATCTCCCAGCACATCCACCGGGTTGCCATGCGACCAGTAGGAGGGAAGCAAGTCATCCAATTTCTGGATGGTTTGCTCTTCCAGTTTCACCAACTTGCCACCCAATGAGATGAGCGTGTCAGTTGCCATTACACCGGGTCCGCCAGCATTGGTTACTATGGCCAATCTGGACCCTTTCGGCATCCGTTTGCGGCCAATGAGGTCGGTAAAATCGAAAATGTTTCCAATATCGTATACCCTAGCTAAACCGGCTCTTCTGAACACGGCGTCATAAATATCGTCTTCCGAAGCCAGTGCCCCGGTATGTGAAGCAGCTGCAGCAGCCGATTCAGGGAATCTTCCAGCCTTATAAACAATAATGGGTTTTTTGCGTGCAAATGCCCTGGCTGCTGACATAAACGAGCGCGCATCCACCAGTGATTCAATATAAAGAATAATGGATTTTGTATTGGTATCCTGGCCGAAATAATCAATCAGGTCACCAAAAGTAACATCCATGGCATTACCCACAGAAACGAAATAGGAAAATCCGATTTTGGCCTCCTGCGCCCAATCCAATACGGATGTGCACAAAGCCCCGGATTGTGAAATAAAAGCCACATGACCTTTTTTAGGCATGCCATTCGCAAAACTGACGTTCATTTTCAAACCGGGCACAATAATACCTAAACAGTTGGGACCGATCACTCGCATGCCGGGAAATGCTGCCAGTTGCTTTTTTACATTTTCTTCAAGGGTTTTACCATTTTCTCCGGTTTCTTTAAACCCTGCTGACATGATAATGATGCCGTTAATCCCAGCTTCACCGCATTCTTTGATAATTCCTGGTACCACATTGGCTGCTGTCATGATCACGGCCAGGTCGGGTGTTTTAGGGAGACTTTTTACATCCGGGTAGCAGGGGATGCCCATCACGGCTTCACGTTTCGGGTTGATCGGGTATACAACACCCTGGTATCCGGCACCTACCAGGTTGGTTAATGTAATTCCACCAACACTTTTTGGGTCGTTGGATACACCAATTAAAGCGATTCTTTTGGGGCGAAAGATGCTGTCAAGTTTTTTTATGGGCATGTTCTGAAGTTCTTAAAGTGCACGTAATCAGATTAATAAACCTGATTTACTGTTTTGTTAATTAGTTAACAAAAGTACTAAAATGTAGCGGATTACACAGGGCTTATATGTTAATTTATTCTGAACAATATATGTTTATACAAAAAAAACGCCCGGCTGAAAGACGAGCGTTTTTCAATCAGTTTGTATGATTTTATTTTTTTGCCGGTTTTACCATGATAGTCAGAACCGTTCCGACAAGCACCGCTATACCAGCAATGGTAAATGCAAGTGGGAAGTTTCCGATGTCACCCAGTTTACCGCCAAGGATAGGACCAATGATACCGCCAAAACCATAGGCCAGAAATACCCAGGGATAATTCTGCCCGACATTTTTCGAACCGAAAGTATCGGCAGTAATGGTTGGGAACAAAGCAAAGTTACCACCAAAGTTGAACCCGATTAAGGTTGCCCCGAGATACAATAAGTATTCGTTGCCTGCCATAAAAGTAAAAAGGATTACGACAATCCCCTGAATGGCAGTCATGGTAATGATGGATGTTTTACGACCGAGTTTATCGCTGAGCATGCCCCATAAAATTCTTCCAAGTCCATTGGCAAGACTAAAGAAAACCGCCATGGCCGTACCGGCGATGGCACTGGCTTCTAACTCACTAAGTCCGTTTGCCTGTAAGGCTTCCATGGGATATAATTTCATGAGCCCGATCGACATCAAACCAGCACCAGCGCTGAATACAAAAGTGAGGAAGATGAGGTAAAACTGAACTTTACCCAGCATTTCAGTACTTGAAAATTCTCTTTCATCTTTCTTTACTGCACCTGGAGTAATTTGAGTTTCTTCATAGCCTGCAGGTTTCCATCCGGCAGGAGGGAATTTCATCCACAATCCACCAATGATCACCATCACAGCAAAAGCAATTCCATAAGCCATAAATGTGTTTGATAAACCCATGTTGGCAATCAGGTGTCCCCATGCCCCGGCTAATTTTACCCATAACAGGGCGCCAAACCCGAAACCAGCCACAGCCAGTCCGGTGATCATGCCTTTTTTGTCAGGGAACCAGCGCATGCCCACGGCGATAGGAACTACGTAAGCAAAACCAATACCTGCACCACCTACCAAACCGATCAATAAAAGCAGCGCCCAGAAATCAGTTCCACCTAACAGACCGGCTAAGAAATAACCAACACCCAGGATGATGCCACCTATTATGGCAAGTCGTTGAGGTCCCCAACTAGCCAGTTTTTTACCGGCAAATACCATAAATACTGCAAATGAGGCCAATCCGATGGCAAATACCCATTGGGTTTCAGATTTGGCCCAGCCATCAGCAACCAGCGATGGTGTAAAAACAGACCAGGCATAAATGGCGCCCAGGGCTAACTGAATAAGGATTGCACCAACCACCACAAGTCCGCGGTTCATTACTTTTTGATTTTCCATGTTTTTTTTATTTTAGGATAAAATTCAAATAAAAAAGACACCTTGTAAGGTGTCTTTTATTAAAAAATATCTATCGTTT
>PKSW01000106.1 GCA_002869465.1 Marinilabiliales bacterium | reverse complement strand
TACCGGTCACGAGCAATGCACAAACAAATTCAAAACAAAACAAAAAGCCGAACATTTTGCTGATCGTTTCTGACGATACAGGAATTGGTGACTTAGGACCATACGGAGGTGGTGTAGGTCGTGGTATGCCGACCCCCAACTTTGATAAACTGGCTGATGATGGAATGACCTTCTTTTCATTTTACGGACAACCCAGTTGTACTCCAGGACGTGCAGCTATTCAAACAGGCCGCTTTCCTAACCGTAGTGGGATGACCACTGTGGCTTTCCAGGGACAGGGCGGCGGATTACCTGCTGCCGAATGGACGTTGGCATCGGTACTGAAACAAGCTGGCTACCAAACTTATTTTACAGGAAAGTGGCATTTGGGAGAGTCTGATTATGCTTTGCCAATCGCACAGGGCTATGATGAAATGAAATATTGTTTCCTCTATCACCTCAATGCCTATACGTATGCTGATCCATCATGGTTCCCGGATATGCCCGAAGCAACCCGTGAAATGTTTCAAAAGGTAACCAAAGGTGCTTTGTCGGGCAAAGCCGGCGAAACTGCGAAGCAGGATTGGGAAGTGAACGGACAATATGTTAATACGCCTGAAAAAGGTGTTGTTGGCATTCCTTACTTAGATGAGTATGTTGAAGCAGCGGCAATTGAATTTTTGGAAGATGCTGCCGAATCAGACGCTCCATTCTTTATTAATGTGAATTTTATGAAGAATCACCAGCCAAACATGCCGGCACCTGAATTTGAGCATAAATCGTTAAGCAAAACAAAATATGCTGATGCTGTTGTTGAATTGGATACGCGTGTTGGAAACGTTATTGCCAAATTGAAAGAACTGGGGCTTTATGAAAATACGTTGATTGTTTACACAGTTGATAATGGAGCATGGCAGGATGTTTATCCTGATGCCGGATACACCCAATTCCGTGGTACAAAAGGTACCGACCGCGAAGGTGGTAGCCGGGTTCCTTCCATGGCAATCTGGCCTGGAAAAATTCCAGCAGGCGTAAAAAATCATGACATTATAGGTGGGCTTGACCTGATGGCTACTTTCGCATCCGTAGCCGGAATAGATCTTCCAACCAAAGACCGTGATGGCGCACCCATTATTTTTGATAGCTATGACATGACACCTGTTTTGATGGGAACTGGCCCGTCACCCCGGAATGAATGGTTCTATTTTACAGAAAATGAACTGTCTCCCGGTGCTGTCAGGGTTGGTCATATGAAAGCTGTTTTTAACTTACGCGGCGATGATGGTGCTCAGACTGGTGGCCTTGCTGTAGATGCAAACAGGGGTTGGAAAGGCCCGGAAATGTATGTGGCAACAGTTCCTCAGATTTTTGATTTATACCAGGACCCACAGGAACGCTATGATATTTTCATGACCAACTGGACAGAACGCACCTGGACCATGGTTACCTTCGGGACAGCCATTCAAGAACTGATGAAAACATATGTCGAATATCCACCCCGCAAACTGCAAAGTGCAAGTTATGATGGTCCGATTACGATTACCAAATACCAGAATTTCAAGCACATTCAGGAACAACTTAAACAGGAGGGATTTAATTTATCTTTGCCGACAGGAAACTAATTTAACCTTATTTTATGGCGGTTGGCGAAAAGCCAACCGCCTTTTTTTTTAATAATAAATTTTACTTCGATGAAATTGAAAAAAATAAGCAGCCTGGCTTTTGTTTTTCTGCTGTTTTTAGCTGCTTGCCAGCAACAGCTAAAAGAAGTGCAAACAGCACCAACAGATCCGCTTCCATCATGGAATGATGGCAAAACCAAGGAGGCAATTATTTCATTTGTTCATACAGTTACTGACAAAAATAGCCCTGAATTTGTTGAACCAGCCGATAGAATTGCAACGTTCGATAATGATGGTACTTTATGGTCAGAGAAACCAGTTTATTTTCAGTTTTTATTTGCCATTGACCGCATTAAAGTTTTGTCACCTGAACATCCTGATTGGAAGACAACCCAGCTTTTTAAAGCTGCTCTTGAAAATGATTTGAAGACATTGATGGAATCAGGTGTGCATGGCTTAATTGAAATTGTAACCTTAACACACGCCGGAATGTCAACAGATGATTTTGAGGAAATTGTAAGTGACTGGATTACTACCGCGAAGCACCCCGATCCAAGGTTTAAAGATAGATTGTTCACAGAAATGGTTTTTCAACCCATGCTTGAACTGATGGATTATTTGCGTGCCAACGAGTTTAAAGTATTTATTGTTTCCGGCGGTGGAATTGAGTTTATGCGCCCCTGGACAGACAGGGTTTACGGTGTTCCTGCTGAACAGGTCGTGGGTAGCAGCATTAAGGTAAAATATGAATATGTTGATGGGAAACCAGTATTGATGCGACTTCCTGAAATCAATTTTATTGATGACAAAGAAGGGAAACCGGTTGGTATTAATGAGCATATTGGCAAGAAACCCATTTTTGCTTTTGGCAACTCAGATGGTGACAGGCAAATGCTGGAATGGGCACAAAGTAACACTGGAAAAACATTCCAGGGTTTGGTCCACCACACAGATTCAATCAGGGAATGGGCTTATGGCGCTGATTCAAAGATTGGCACTTTTTCCAATTCGCTGATGCAAGAGGCTGATACCAGCGGATGGCATGTTGTCAGCATGAAAACTGACTGGAAAGTAATTTATCCTTCTGAATTGACAAAATAATCAGCATCAAACAGAATTTGATTACCAGTATACTTCAGTCTAGTGATATTTTCTTATGTTAATTATGAGCTTGGTATATAGGAATTTGTATTAAATCATTCCTACAACGTTTCTTTCAATTTGAAGTAAAAAACATCATGCAAATGCAAAAGGAATTCGCACGAGTATCAGGATTTTATGGCTTTATTTGCGGTTTTTTAGGAAAATCATAGACCACCTTCTCCAAAAACAATCCCTCCGCGGGTACTGAGAAACCTGCATCGGAACGGTCTTTGGCCTCGATAATCCGATGCAGTTCATCCACTTGCAGTTTTCCACTTCCAATCTCAAGCATGGTGCCCACAATAGCCCGTACCATATTCCGTAAAAAACGATCTGCCTGAATGGTAAAAACCAGTTCATCTCCTACCTTTTCCCATTTCGCCTTATAAATGGTGCAATGATTGGTTTTGGTCTGGGTATGCAATTTCGAAAAACTGGTAAAATCCGTATATTCATATAAAATCTCACAGGCCGCATTCATTTTTACAACATCAAGCTGTCCGTGATAATAAAAGGTCTGCCCCATTGCAAATGGATTTTTTCGCTGACTAATATCGTATTTGTAAGTCCTGCTTTGTGCATCAAAACGCGCGTGAAAATCAGTTGGTACCTCGAAAATTTCAAAAACAACGATGTCTTCCGGGAGAAAACCGTTTAGTTTGTAGGCCAGGTGATCCAGTTGATCCAGTTCCTTTGAAATATCAAAATGGGCATAAAACTCCATGGCATGCACCCCTGTATCCGTCCTGCCGCATCCAACGAGATTCACAGTTTCGCCCAGCATCAGGGATATTTTTTGGTTTAATTCAGCCTGCACTGTATGGGCATTATCCTGGATTTGCCAACCATGATAATGGGTGCCTTTATAGGCTAGCTTTATGAAATAACGATGCAATTTGATTAATATATCAGGTTAAAATCAATCCTTTGCTTTTTTAATTGCTCCTACCCCGTTGGTATCGAAATTCTTCGTTTCCGGATCGCCTTTGTACCTGATGGAACCCACACCATTTAATGTAGCTGTTAGTGTTTTGGTCGCATTTACTTTAGCTCCACCCACTCCTGAAACGGTTACATCCATATTTTTTGTGATCAATTCATAACCATCAAATCCACCAACCCCATCTACCTTTACAACGGCTTTATCAGCATCTCCGCTTACTTCCAGTTCACCTGTTCCGTACATATGCCCTTCAAATTGGGAACATTTTACATCGAGGTCCATATTCCCACTGCCACTCAGTTTCAAGGTCAGTTTATTTGCTTCTATGGTATTATCGGTGATTACTGACCCGGTTCCTGATAGCGAAACACTTTGCAATGATTTGAAATACACTTTTATCGTCACCGATTTAAACAATTGAGTGATATTTTTCTGTTTATCCGTAGTATTGATAGTCAGTTCCCCGGCACTTTGTTTTATATCAATATAGTCGAACACATCTTCACTTTTACTTTCAATAACGACCTTTTCTTCGCTTGACGGTATCAATACCCACCGGGCTGAACCTTCAAAAATTACTTCATTAAACGATGTTACGCTGCAATCTTTCACGGCCTGCGCATTTACCCGGATTCCAACATATAAAAAGAGTAAGACAATAAATAAGGTTGTATGTTTCATGTGTTTAAAATTTTGTTTAAAAATACGGACAATTTTACAATCGATCTTCTTTCATATAAAAGACAATAATGAAGTAAAGAAGTTGCAAAAATAAACGCTAAAATACTGTAAAACTCTATATTTGAAAAAAATTATGGCAGTATGACGGCATTGTTCGAAGGCTTTCCGGTTTTATCCAATCTCATGTTGATTTTACTTCATTCGGATGCATCCCATACCTATGGTTCACTGGCCACTTATCCATTGTTTTTTGGTATTATTGCTGCTACGGCGCATGTGCTTTCCGGGCCTGATCACCTGGCAGCCGTGGGGCCACTCGCCGTGAATGTAAAAATAAGAGCCTGGTTAATTGGCATGGCCTGGGGCATCGGTCATTTGATCGGTATGCTGCTTGTTGGCGTGTTGTTTTATTATTTCAGGGAATTAATACCTGTAGAATTCATTTCAGAGAACAGTGAAAAAATTGTAGGAGGGCTGCTGATAATTATCGGACTATGGTCATTGGCCAGGTTGCTAAACTTCAATACATCAACAAAACACAAACACGTTCATACGCATAAAACCAATGAAGGTGACATTTTTGTGCATAAGCATCACCACCACCATAAAGACAAATCAGTTCATATTCACGTGCATAAAAAGCACGAACGGCAGACCTACTGGGCAGCTTTGGGTATCGGTATCATCCATGGTTTAGCGGGTGTTTCGCATTTTATCAGCTTGTTGCCAACCCTGGCTTTTCCAAGTAATTTCGATTCTGCTTTGTACCTTATTGGATTTGGTTTTGGTACCATACTGGCAATGGTCGTATTCTCTGTCATTTTGGGCTTTGTTGCTAAAAAAGCCAGCAAACAAAAACGGGATACACTATTGAAAATTATTACGGGCATTGTAGGCATAAGTGCCATTATTGTGGGTATTTACTGGATTCTTAGCACTATTTAAAATTTGTTGAATGATGAAAAAAAATACACTTCATATC
>PKSW01000301.1 GCA_002869465.1 Marinilabiliales bacterium | reverse complement strand
TTCTTTTTCAATTGAAAACAGAGCGGGACTTTTCAAGTTAGGATCCAATTTTAACAAGCTTTGACCGGCCATGCTGAATAGCAGGTTTTGGTCATCTGTTTGGTTGGCAGAGAGGAGTACATTATCATCATTTTCCAAATCAAGCATGACGGCAAATTTTTGAAAGCTTAAAAGATCACCGATCTTTTTATCAAAAAGCGGCTTGGGAATGATAGTTACCGGTGTGGCTGTAATATTCGCTTTTTGCAATAATGCACTCAGCAATAATACCTTTTCAGGTTCTGTACCCTGGTTGCTGTTCCATGTTTCAATAGGTGAACGGCAGATAAAAGCCGTGTATTCCAGAGGAATGTTCAGGTTGCTCAGGTTGTTACTGACGATTTTCTGAAAAGCCAGGGCTGCTGATAATTGATCGGGGTTTTCTGATATTACCTCCTCAACCAATGCGTTCATCTGTGTACTGGTTTCCAGTTGAAATGCATCCTGACTAACGAATGTGTGATACACCGAGTTCAAATCTTCAGCACTGCTGAATACCAGCCGCGGGGCATCCAAATGTCCACTTACCTGGTGATCCTCTTTTGAAGAAGCAGGAAGGTTATTAAAAGTCCAGGTATACACTTGTTGGCCATTTTCAGTACTTATTGAAGGTTCGCCACTAGTATTTAGTAGTTTATAATTCAGTTTTTTGGATGCAGGAAGATTGACTTTTACTACCAACTCTTGCACCGGGGAGGATTCAATCAACACTTCGTCAAACATCAGTGCCGGGAAATATCCTTTTTCGGAATGGATGGTGTAATCCAGATGGATTACGGCGCCAACTTCCAAACCTGTGTGTGTTACCACCAGCTCTCTGATATGATTATATGCGGGTGCATTATTGGCAAATCGTGGTAATACTTCATTAAAGGCATTATCAGGGGTAACCACTTTTTTGCCATCCGCCATGATGGTGTAGGCTTCGTTTATTTTCAAAGTTTGAAAATCGGTGTTGGTAATGATGAATGTTTCGCCGTACAAACGATGAAAAGCATAGTGACTCAGCAGTTTCAGCTGCTTGGAATAGTGGAAATCGATGCTGCCGTCTTGATGCAAGGTGTATTCTTTTAGGATACTCTGGTATTCAGCATCCGCTTTTTCAGTCTGTGCAATAGTCAGGCTCACAATAGACAGGCAATATATGGCGAAGATTATTTTTTTCATGTTCGAAGTTTTTTCTCGTTAAGCATTAATTATTTAATTGGATTACAAGAGGAGTTTCAGCAAATTTCTGCTGGTTTTGAACCACTTTCCGGAACATCTCCCAATCTTCAGCTTCGTACACCCGTTTTCCAAGCGTTACTTTTTCACTCACGCTGAGTGAATTGCCATCCAGGGATATTTTTCCTGTAAATGAAGCTATTTCGTTGCCCACCTGCTCATCAAAATCAAAGGCTACTAAAGTGCCTTTCTGAGGTAGTTTGATTGTTTCATCTAGTTCCACCAATCGCGAACACCTGTCGCGGAAACCATATTTACGCTCTTCCAGGTTTGTATCGAAATACATATGCGACATGCCTCTTTTAAACAGGTTGGCCACCACCAGCGGGGTGAAAATGATTTCCTCATCAGTTACAAAGGCATAATCGGGAATGGTATATTTAACGGTGATGCGTATATGATCTTCCTGGTAAGCATAAGGTTTACCAAAATCCATGCTGATGATTTCTGCCTGCGGTGCTACTTTCAGCAGTTCTTCTTCAATCGAGGATTCCCATTCCGATTTGTAATTACCGGTAAACATCCTTCGGATGGTGGCATCTGATTGTCCTTCGGCGGTGAGTGTAAATTCTCCTTTTAACGTGCCATTTTCAAGGAGTTCCGACTTCCCTTTAATTCTGAAAAAATGGTTTTCAGGTGCTGAAATGGGGGTTTCCATTAGGTCGGCACCTTCGGGCAAACCCATCAGGTAATTCTGTTGCTGCTCGGCACTCGACCAGAGTTCACGCAAAAACGGTACCCAGGTGGGATCGAGGATCTTATAATCGCCATTGCGTAACTTAACGACTGTAACACTATGGTTGAACTGGTCGGCAGGAATATAATCAATGCGTGAGCCAGCCATTGTCATCGCAGGATAGGATTCAAAACCTGCAGCACGCAGCATGGTGATCAGCATACCGGCTTTGTCTTTACAAACTCCACAACGGTCAGTAAAATTCATTTCGCCACTGTGTAGGGTATAGCCCTCACCAGGGCCCATCGAAATACCTGAATACCTTATCTCGTCTGCAGCCCAGTGGGTGAGCAGTGAAATGGAATCCATCTCCGTTTGGGCATCTGCCAGTATTTCGGCCACTTTTTTGTCGATCTCAGGTGTTGATTCAAAGCTTCCATAGTCTTCATTCACATTATAAAACCACAACGATTTGGCATACCAGTCGGGGCTGGTAGAGATGAGAAGTTTGGGTGCCACATCTGAAGGATCCACCATACGGGCCTCCCTTTCAAAAGGCATGATGTCTTTTTTAATGAAGGTATAATGCATTTTTCCATCCTCAAGCACAGCAGAAGATTCTACAGTGCCGTTATAGAAACGGTATTGTACCAGCTTATCCTCCGGGATGGCTACACTGTAATATTTACAAAGCAACGGATCGCTGCTCCAAAAGGGAACGATATCATAAAAATGTCCCCGCATGGGCGGAATGTATTTATCATCATCGTCCTGCAACAGTGCATAGGTATATCCTTTTTTGAACAGGAACACTTCGATGGCATCACCTGGTTCCAGCCGTCCGATCTCGATCATTTTTTCACGTGCGCCCCAATAGATCATCCTTGCAGGTGCCGGGTAATCGTATACCTGGCTCATGTCCAATTCTTCAATTTCACCGTTTTTTCGGTATATGATTACTTTTTCGATATCCACATAAGCCGACAGTGGATCGTAGCCATATTTGAAAACATTGAAATCTTTAGCGCCTTTAACGGACAGTATTTTATACAGTGTATGGGTATGATAAAAACTCAAACCGCTTTCCTGCATATCAACGCTGGTGCTGTCGAAAATGACAAGCAGGTGTTGATTGGGGTAATCGGCACTGCAACCGGAATTTTTAATTAGTTCGGGAATGGAAGCCGGGAAAGCGGCCTGCAATAAAAACAGGCTGATGCCCAGCAAAAGAATTTTTTTGATCATCTGCTGTGATTTTTAATTAGGGGAGTAAAGATACTAAAACAACTTTTGATTAACGGATGAAATGATATCGGAGTTTATTTAGATTTGGGAAGGAAAAAATACAGATGCTGTCTTTAAGATGTAGTATCTTTACTCAAGAAATTTATGATCATGAAAAAATTAGCTATTCTTTTATCATTTATTTTGTCATGTCTTGTGCTTTATTCGCAACCTGATGTGACCATTTATGAGATTCAGGGCCAACAAGATGTTTCGCCTTATGAAGGCCAGGTTGTTAATACCTACGGGATTGTTACCGGGGTTTTTAGTGGCAGTTATTTTATCCAGGATGGGGAAGGAGCCTGGAATGGAGTGTATGTGTATTCCAATGAGAATGTTACGCTTGGTGATGAAATTGAATTAACTGCCGAAGTGGATGAATATTATGAACTAACAGAGCTTAAAAATGTAAGTTCATTCACATTGCTTTCCGCAGGAAATACGCTACCTCCTGCTTCCGTATTGAATACCGGCGAAATTAATGATGAAGCATATGAGGGTGTACTTGTAAAAGTAGAAAATGCGACATGCACCAATGATAACCTGGGTTATGGAGAATGGGAATTGGATGATAATTCAGGCCCCTGTGTTGTGGATGATATGGGCGTAGCTTATTCCCCTGATATTGGGTTAAACTATTCCGTAACCGGACCCTTGAATTATTCATTCGATTTTTATAAGATCGAACCCCGTGATGAAAATGATATTGTCATCATGGAGAACCTGTTTTTTGTGAGTGAGCCAACGCAGATTAATCTGGAACAAACTTCAATTACACTCGCATGGGAAACCAATATAGAGGCTACCACAGAATTGTTTTGGGGAACAACACCTGAATTGGAAGGAGGCCATGTATCAGTTTCCGGGAATGTCACAGCACATGAGTTAGCGTTAGCTGATCTGGATCCATCCAGCATCTATTATATAAGGCCATTTTCCGTTGCAGGCGCCGATACTACAACAGATTTTACAAGACCATATGCTACCGTTTCAACCTCTTCGGGAATGGTAAAACTTTATTTCAATCATCAAGTTGATCATTCAGTAGCAGGAGAAGAGATGGCTGTTTGGACTTCAAATATTACGGATACGGTCATTTATTATATCAACATGGCACAGCAAACGCTGGATATAACCATGTATGAGCAGGAGTCGGATGAAATTGTTGCAGCTATTAATACTGCTTACGACAATGGTGTTCAGGTAAGATATATAACGGACGATAATGGAAACAACCCCGCACTTGATAATCTGAACCAAAATATTCCGGTCCTTTATGGAAATACAGAAGCAATTATGCACGACAAATTCATTATCATTGATGCGGAGAATGAAATGGGGGCGTGGTTAATTACAGGTTCTTTAAATCATACAATCAATAATTTGGGTTGGGATTACAATAATATGATTTGTATTCAGGATAAAAGCCTGGCGTTGGGATTTACACTTGAATTTGAAGAAATGTGGGGAAGTGATGGTGCAGATTACAATGAAGAGAATGCCAGGTTTGGAGCTGAAAAAACGGATAATACACCTCATAAATTTCTTATTAATGATATCCCGATAGACGCTTATTTTTCACCTTCTGATAATACGACTTCAAAAATTAAAGCTGCTATTGATCAGGCGGAAAGCAATATTGAATTTGGCGTGATGGTATTTACGGAGAATTCATTAGGAACTTCCATTGCTGATGCACAGCAAAATGGTCTGGAAATCAGAGGTATTATTGATTATGTAGAATACACGGGTAGTGAATACCAGTACCTGAAAAATAATGGGGTGAATGTGAGAAATTACCTCAATCCTGATGGGAGTGAATGGCCGGATGGACCCGTATTTCATCACAAATATGCGTTGATGGATTTCCAGGAAGGGGATGCAAATCCTGTTGTAATCACCGGATCGCATAACTGGTCAGCCTCTGCTGAATCCATTAACGATGAAAACACCTTGATCATCTACAATGCGAATCTTGCGAACCAATTTCACCAGGAATTTTCTCAGCGCTTTAATGATTTACTAACACCGGTAGCTACTGATGACCATAGATACGCGTTGACCTACGAGTGGTTGACAATCAATTATCTTAATAACGATTTCATACCCGAAGATGTTGATGTGGTAGCAGAGATTGTGCAAATGCCAC
>PKSW01000217.1 GCA_002869465.1 Marinilabiliales bacterium | reverse complement strand
GGAGATGTAATTGTTGATGCCCGTCAGGATTACGACCAGAATGGTGGCGTAGCCGTGGATATGCAAATGAATTCACAAGGTGCAAAAGTCTGGAAAAGAATTACAGGCGAGAATGTTGGAAGACAAATCGCCATCGTACTTGACAATTACGTGTATTCCTATCCCAATGTTAATGACGAAATCCCTACGGGAAGATCCTCCATTTCAGGAGGCAGCATGACACTGGAAGAAGCACAGGATCTGGCCAATATTCTGAAAGCCGGTAAATTACCAGCACCAGCCAAAATTGTAGAAGAAGCCGTTGTGGGTCCTTCGTTAGGTCGTGAAGCGGTTCGTGCAGGTATGAATTCTTTCATCCTGGCATTTATCATGGTACTGGCCTACATGATCGTTTATTACAACCGTGCCGGTTTGGTAGCTAACCTCGCCCTCATAGCCAATATTTTCTTCCTATTTGGTGTATTGGCATCACTTGGCGCCGTGCTTACATTGCCCGGTATGGCAGGTATTGTATTAACACTCGGTATGGCGGTGGATGCCAACGTAATTATCTTTGAACGTATTAAAGAAGAAGTCAGGGCCGGTAAAGGCGCTCGACTTGCCATTACCGATGGATATAAAAATGCATATTCAGCTATTATTGACGGTAACGTAACAACGCTCTTGACGGGTATTGTGTTGTATATTTTCGGTACAGGCCCGGTACAAGGTTTTGCAACCACATTGATCATTGGTATTCTTTCATCACTATTCACCGCTATCTTTATTTCAAGGTTGATCTTTACCTGGATGTTGAATAAGAACATGAAAATCAGCTTCAGCAATAAGTATACAGCTAATTTCCTAGCCAACACTGTTTATAATTTTATCGGGGTTCGTAAAAGAGCTTATATTATTTCAGCAATATTAATCGTTCTAAGTATTGGGTCACTCGCCATTAAAGGACTGAATCTCGGTATTGATTTTACAGGCGGACGTACTTATGTGGTTCGTTTTGACAAGGATGTAGATGCAGAGCAGGTAAGAAAAGACTTAACGGCTGAATTTGATGGGGTCATACCTGATATCAAAACTTTCGGTTCCAATAGCCAGATAAAACTGACTACAAAATTCATGATCGACAATGATTCAACGTATGTGGATGCATTGATCCAGAAGAAACTGTTTAATAGTCTTTCATCATATTATTCAACAGAAATCGACTACACAGAATTTTCAACTGATACAGAAGGAGAAAATAAGCTACTGGGTATTTTAAGCTCCCAGAAAATCGGGCCAACAATTGCTTACGATATTCGTACCCGTGCTATTTACGCTGTGGTATTCGCATTGTTAATCATCTTTGTTTACATTGCTATACGTTTTAAAAAATGGCAGTATGGTTTAGCTGGTGTGATCGCCCTATTCCACGACTCGATTATTACCCTGGGTATGTTTTCTATATTTTACGGTATCCTGCCATTCAGTATGGAAATTGACCAGGCATTTATTGCCGCCATTCTGACCATTATCGGTTATTCCATTAACGATACGGTAATTATCTTCGACCGTATCAGGGAATATACATATTTATTCCCAAGGCATCCCTTGAAAAGAAATATCAACGAAGGTTTGAACAGCACCCTGGCCCGTACAATCAACACTTCAGGTACCACACTGGTTGTATTGCTGGTGATCTTCCTGTTGGGAGGTGAAGTGATCAGAGGATTTGTATTTGCATTGCTGATCGGTATCCTGGTAGGTACCTATTCATCACTGTTTACGGCGAGTCCGATTGCATATGATTTATTGGGTGGCGATAAACAAGAGAAAGAATTACTTGAGAAAGAAGCCAAAACAGCTTCTCGCAAAAAGAAAAATTAGCCTTTAAAACGAGTAAAAAAGTCCCATTTCTGATAGCTATCAGGATGGGGCTTTTTTTTATTACTTTTGCTTTGTTTTTAAAATAGAATAAGGCTTTGAGATTACTATTTTTTGATTTTGGAAGTGGTGAAATATTGCTGATTGTTTTGGCAGCATTTCTTATTTTCGGGCCCAGCAAGATTCCTGAAATTGCAAGAAATCTTGGTAAATTCATCAACGATATCAAAAGGGCATCGGAAGATATTAAAACGGAGATCAATAAAGAAGCCGACAGGATCGAACGCGACAAGAAGCTAGCCGCTTACAAAACCAAAATTGAAAAGGACCTGGAGCCCGATAAAACATACGGTCCGTCTGCCGAAACTGATCCATATGAAAATGCAGAGGAGAAACCGGAAATTGAATCCAATAAAGATTCAACACCCTATACCCAATAAATAAGATGTAATATCGTTAGATGAATCAGCACAATAGCCATAATAACATACAAATGAACGGTACTTTTTTAAAGACGCTACTGGTTTTATTTCTTTTAATACCATTTACCATAAATGCACAGCGAAATCCTGCTAAACCTGCTGACGAAGCATTTGCCAAGCAGCAATATACCATTGCCATCGATAAATATAAAAAAGCCTACACCAAGGTTAAAAAAAACAAAGAAGAAAAGAACCGTATTACAGCTCAACTTGCTGAATGTTATCGCCTTACAAGTAACTATAAAAGGGCTGAAGCCTCTTATAAAAGGCTTGTTGCCAACGAGTGGGATAAAAGGAATCCTGAAATATTATTACGATACGCTGATGCCCTGAAGATCAATGGTAAATATGAAGAAGCGATAGAGCAATATAATGCCTATGCTGAGAAAGTACCGGATGACCCTCGTGGTAAACGTGGCGCAGAGACTGCCGCGCTCGTTCAGGAATGGGTTGAAAATCCTTCCAAATATGAAATCACCAATGTAAAAAAGATCAATTCGCGCGAGTCGGATTTTGCCCCGGCTTTTACAAGTGATAATTATAATGAAATTGCCTTCACATCTAACAGGGAAGGTGCCACGGGCAAAGAAACTGACAATTGGACAGGGCAGAATTTTACGGATATTTTTGTAGCCAAACTGGACCGAAAAGATGACTGGAGCGAACCCGTTTTGTTTGACGAATCTGAAACAGTGAACACAGAAGCTAACGAAGGTGCTGCTACATTTAACAGCAAGTTTAACACCCTTTATTTCACCCGTTGCCATAACGATGTGCAAAAAGAATCAGGATGCCAGGTATATCTGGCTCGTCGCACCGGCAGGAACTGGAGCGAACCCGAGATGGTAGATATCAAAGGAATCGATACCATGTCAACTATTGGCCAGCCAACCATCAGCGAAAATGAACTCATCATTTACTTTTCTGCCGACAGAAAAGGGGGCATGGGGGGAAAAGACATTTGGGTCGCCTTTCGTGATTCTAAGTCTGATGGATTCAGAAGACCCTTAAACCTCGGAGATGTGGTGAACACACCGGGTGATGAAATGTTTCCTTTTTTAAGAAATGATACCACCCTGTATTTCGCTTCTGACGGCCATGGCGGCATGGGCGGATTGGATATCTTTGTTTCCACTATCGATACAGCTGGCGAATGGGGTGTTCCGCAGAATCTGAAATTTCCCATGAACTCGAGTCAGGATGATTTCGGAATTGCGTTTCATCCCACAGAAGAATTTGGTTATATAAGTTCGAACAGGTCAGGAACACGAGGAGAAGAAGATATTTGGTATTTTATCGAGCCATCCCTTGAATTTACTTTATCAGGAACTGTTAAAGATGATCGGACGCTGCTGCTGGTCGAAAACGCATCAGTAAAACTGGTAGGTTCAAGTGGCTTGTCAGTAACAACCATAACCAATCAGGATGGTTTTTATTCCTTCGGCAAAAGCCAGATGGAAACCAATACGACTTACGACATTATCGTGACCAAACCTAATTATTTTAATAACAGGGGAACCATTACAACTGTTGGTGTTGAGTTTAGTAAAGATTTTGAAAAGGATTTCTTACTGGAACCAATCCCAGCCGAACCTGTAGTTTTACCAGAAATTCTTTACGACTTGGCCAAGTGGGATCTGAAACCTCAATACCAGGATTCATTGCAGGGACTCATTCAAACCCTTCGCGACAATCCAAACCTGGTCATTGAGCTTGCTGCCCATACCGATACACGGGATACGGATGAGCGCAATGATATTTTATCGCAACGACGCGCACAATCAGTGGTTGATTACCTGATCATCAGGGGCATTGAACCCCAGCGCCTAGTAGCCAAAGGATATGGCGAGCATGTGCCCCGGACGCTGAAAAAGAATATCATGCGTGATGGTTATCTGTTTACCGAAGGAACCACGCTGGATGACGATTTTATTAACTCACTTGCTACGAATTCAGAAAAAGAAGCTGCACACCAGTTAAACCGGAGGACAGAATTCAGGGTATTAAGAAAAGATTATGTACCCCAAGCCTCCAATATAAATATTGCCGATGTGAACATCCTATTGAATCCTGATGACAACGCGGTGTTCTTCAGGGAAGAGCCCAAAACAGGTATCTACATTTCGTCCTGTGTGATTGAAGGTTACAACGAGGAGTTTGCCTACGACAGAACATCACAACCTATGATATCGCTCGAAAAAGCCCTCGATCTGCTGAAATGGGGCGCCATCAGTAAAGAGAACTTTGAAGGTGATCCGGAAAAAATTTTGGCGGATAATACAATAGCCGATAGGGCTATTATTAACATCAAGGAAATAAGGATCGCTAATAAAACCGTAAAAGATGTGCAACTAAAAGTGACCCACAAGCTAAATTACGACCTTGTTTTTGGTGATGACTTTTTAAAGCAATTCGGTAATTATTCCTACAACACCGAAACGAAGAAATTAACTTTTGAATAGCTAGTCTAAAGAATAAAGGAATAAGGAATAAACAATAAGAAATAAAAAATAAGGAATTACTGGTGAGTTATAGAAAGTTTGATCTGGAAGACCGGCTGATTGAATTTGCACTAAAAATAAGTGATATTGTTGATTTATTACCTGAATCGCGACTTGGAAAATATATTTCAGGACAATTAATTCGGTGCGGAACTTCAACTGCATTAAATTACGGAGAGGCTCAATCAGCAGAATCACCGAATGATTTTATCCATAAGATGAAAGTCATTCTAAAAGAACTTCGAGAAACCAGGGTTTGTTTAAAGATTATTGAAAGAAAACCTTTACTAAGTAAGGAAAAAATTGAACAGATCGTTCAAGAGAATAATGAACTTATTGCCATCTTTCTAAAGAGTATTGAAACAGCCAAGAAAAACAGATCATGATGCCACATTTTACATTCCTTATTTCTTATTATTTATTTCATATTTAAGTTATAATTGGCAATATGAATCAGAAAGCATCCAGATACAATCAAAGAGGCGTTTCCGCATCCAAGGAAGATGTACATGAAGCGATAAAAAATATCGATAAGGGTCTTTACCCAAATACT
>PKSW01000397.1 GCA_002869465.1 Marinilabiliales bacterium | reverse complement strand
TCGATTATTTTGATCAACCCAATGCCTGGTATTCACACATCGGGTTTAAAGTCAATATTGGTTTTTGGGTGAATAGGGGGAAGTAATTCTAGTTTTTATCAGGGGATAAAACGTACTTTCTACGATACTCGGTTGGTGTAAAACCCGTATTCTTTTTGAAAGCTGTGTTAAATGAAGACTTTGAGTTGAAACCTACATCGTATAAAATTTCAAGAACAGTAAGTTTATTTTTTCCGTGATCTTCCAACATTTCTTTTGCCTTATTTATTCTGTATTCATTTATAAAATCAAAAAAATTCTTACCTAACTGTTTGTTCAGGAATACAGACAATTCAAGGCTTGACAATTCAAGTCCCTTTGCTAATTCATAAAGAGACAGCGATGGGTCTATATAAGGCTCCTGGACCTCCATATAGTTATCCAGTTTTATTTTTAATTCACTGTCAAGTAAATCCGGTTGATTAACAGAAGTATCGGTTTCTGTTTCTTTTTGCAGTTGTTCTTTCTCTTTTAAATATTCTTCCAATAATTTAATATTAGCATCTATACCATTAAAAAGGTATGGTTGCGACAAAGCTTTATAGATCAGCCATATTAAAAATGCAATATTAATGGGTGCTAAAACATAAAAAAGAATTCCTTCGTATGATCGATCCGCGCCAAATCGTATAATGTTTATAATTAATCCTGATACAACAAAATAAACAAACACAAAAGTCAACTGTAAAATCCATAGGTAATTTCTTTTGTTTACGCTTGAATAATTCTCTTTTACTATTTTTTTGAATCTTAATACAACACGTATTGATAATACCATATAGGTTAATGCCTGCAGATGAAGCAAGGCTTTGGATACAGGTAAAAACCATGCATTAAATCCATCGGTTGTTGTTAATATTTTTAACTGTATTTCTTTAGGTTGTAAATGATATTGGGATATGGTAACTACTAAAAATAATATAAATGGAATGGCATGAATTGAATCACTCCATTTGAGCTTAATTCCTTTATATGCAACAGCCCTGATATAAAAATACATAAGAGGAGCAAACAAAAATGAAGTACTTACTATCCAAAAATAAAACACCGGATGTTCATTATAAAATGATGTTTTCATCAGTAGCGTATCCAAATTGTCCATACTCATAAATAGTATGAATAAGCCAATATAGACATTCGCGGTCCGTTCCTTTGTTTTGGTTAACAATAGGTACAACGCAAATAAAAAAGTCAGAATGAATGCGAAAATTTGATATAAATTTTCAATATCTAAGGTCATGATTTTATACAATTTTCAAAGTTCAATATTAAGTATTTATCCTGATATGAATTTCGAGCATACTCATTTTTATCAATTTGTGCTGATGTCTCAATGAGGTAAAATAAAATCTGAACAACAATTTCTTGTATAATTGCATAACAGATTTGCAATTTGCCAAATAATGGAAATCACCCTCAAAAATGCCATTGAATTACTTGCAGCTTTTCAGGCATTTCTGTTTGCTTTTTATTTGCTTGGCTCCAAAGAGACCAAGTCGAAAAGTACCATCTACATTGCTGTTTTTCTAATACTTCTCGGTATAAATACTGGCTACGCTTATTTCGAGTTTTTCATATACCCTATTTCCGCCAATCTGTACACTTTTTTGCTCATGTCATTTTTTTTAATGCCGGCTTCTCTTTATTTGTATACGAAATCAAGCATTGAACCCCATTTTAAACTGATAGGAAAAAGCTTAGTTCACCTCGTGCCTTTTATCGTTATAAACCTGGTTCTTATTCCCACGGTCTATGCCGAAAACCTGAAAGAAACTCCGGAAAACTCAGAATTTTATCAAAAGCTGCAGATAGCCTTATACATCGTATTTTACATTTTACTGTTTTTATACCAGGTCCTATCCTTTCGGTTGTTGCATCAAAATAAACAATTGTATCTTGAGAATTACTCCAATACCGACATCCGGCGATACAAATACCTTAAAACCTTAAATGTCATATTCACTATACTGTTTTTGATTTCTTTAGCAAAAAACATTCTCGTTTTCAATTATGAAGGGCCCGAAGCAGACTATGCTACCAATATCGTGAAGTTGTCTTTGCTTGTTTTATTTTGTTGGATAATTTATACTGGGCTGCGAGCTCCTGAACTTTTTAAAGCTTCAGAAATAACGCTGCCGCCAGTTAAAGACCTGTTAAAAATGGCTGATCAAAATTCAGGTAATGGAACAAACAGAGAAAAGTTGGAATTGGTTGATGAGGAAAAAGCCGGTATTTTGGATAAAGTGAAAAGTTTTATGACAGAAGAAGAACCTTATTTGGATGCTTCTTTGTCCCTTCACGACTTATCGCGGCAAATAAAAATTCCCTCCCGGGAATTGTCGCTGGCCATCAACCACCAACTCAACAAACACTTTTTCGACTTTGTGAACGAATACCGTATAGAAAAAGCCAAGCAAATGTTGACCGATCCTGATAAAAAAGAGTTCACGGTCCTTGAAATATTGTACGATGTTGGTTTTAATTCAAAATCTTCTTTCAATACCGCCTTTAAAAAACATACCGGTTACACCCCTACCGAATACCGCAAAAGCAACTTATTATCAGCGGCTTAATTAAAAGTCGAACTTCTTTCATGAAATAGTCGAACTGATTTTGTTTTAGCAAATTGGTTCGACTTTGCGTAGTCGGTCGCATATCGTTTTTTCCCACCGCATCTTTGCCTCATCAAATTACAACTGTAATCAATTTAATATGTCATTAAAAACAATTTAAAATTCATTATTAAAAATGAAAACCATGAAAAAAAATCAACTTATAATTTTAATGTTCCTGCTAATTCAGTTGGGAACCTTGAAAGCCCAGGATGAAAACTACAATTCGTTCAAGCTGAATTGGGGAATGGGAAACCTCATGCGACAGGATATGTCCTTTTCGGATATGATTTATACAAAATGGTCGCCTGTAAATGTTCAATTTGAGTATAACCGCTCTAAGAAACTGGAGCAACAAGCCTATGTTCAGTTTGGGATGTTCAAGCCTATGATAGGTGAACCCTATAGCTATAATTCTTTCTATAATGGAGAGGAAGAAGCTGTTCCATGCAATTTCTTGATACTTGACATTAATTATTCTCTTGGAAAAACCATTCTTGACAATGGCAAATGGAAACTGGCTCTGGGTGGCAGGTCAGCCAACCGCCTGAACTCTTCCAATTATGGATTTGGCCCTGCCGAACCCTATGGCTACTATTATTCCTTTGCGCTGGATGTATGGGTAAATGCGAAATACCAGTTATCAGAAAAGCACCGGTTTGTTGCAAACCTGGCACTACCCATTTTTTCCTACAACGCCCGCTCTCCCTATTTATCAACGGACGCCCAATACCTGTGGGATAATTACTCACATAATGGTTTAAAAGCTTTTGGAAATTATATCAAAGGTGGTGAAATACAGTCGTGGGGAGGTTCGCAAAGCGTTGATTTTGACCTGAGCTATTACTACACCCTTAACGAAAAATGGGACATTGGTGCTAAATACAGCCTGGCCCTGGATTTCAACCAGGTTCCGGCAAACTTCACCCAAATCGAAAATATTATTTACCTGAGCGTTAACTTAAAATTCTAAAAATCATGAAAAATTTAAAATACTTCTTCTTTGCAATTGCCGTGCTCACTTTTGTAAGTTGTAAAAAAACTTTTTTTGAGCCGGAACCACAAAACAATCCTGTTGAGATGTTCGACAACCTATGGTCAACATTTAACACAGACTACCCGAATTTTGAACAGAGAGGTGTAAACTGGCAGGAACAATACGATATCTATCGTCCACAGGTAAACAATAACACAAGCGATGATGAACTTCTTGACATATTTAAGCAAATGCTTGCTGCCCTGGATGATGGCCATGTTTCGATTACCGTTCCCAATGCTGATCAATGGTATTCAAATACGATAATCAATGATCGAATTGATAACGATTTATTTGACCTTGAACTAATTAAAACAAAATACATGGACGACAACTACCTGGAAAGCGGCTATGGTGGAAATACCTACGGCTGGATAGGAAATATCGGCTACTACAACATTGCCTGGATTCAGGATAACTTCCTGGACATTGATGATATCCTGAATTATTTCTCCAATGCTGAAGGATTAATTGTTGATATGCGGCATAACGGCGGCGGAGATTTCACCTGGGCTTTTTCAGAATTTGGAAGGTTCACCAATGAAAAACGTTTTGTGTTTAAATCGAGAACTGTAAACGGCTCCAACCCAGGTGATTTCACCGATTGGTGGAAATGGGATATTGAACCATCCGGTACCTATTTCAACAAACCCATCGTGATGTTAACCGACAGGTACACCATCAGTGCCGGCGAAAGAACGGTGATGGCATTCAATACTTTGCCTAATGTAACACAAATGGGTGATACAACCTGTGGAGCTATTGCAACCGTGGTTGGAAAAGTGCTACCAAACGGTTGGTATTATACTTTGGTAATCCAACAGACTGAATTCAGCAACGGCGTTGATTACGAAGGAACCGGAATACCACCACAGATTTATGTACAAAACACTTCAGAAGAAATGAATAACGGGGTTGATGCGCAATTGAATGCAGCCCTGGAGCAGTTTAAATAGAAAATAAATTTTCAATAACGAATGAGGTTAATATCCTCTAATAAATTTCAATTAATAATAATTTTAAAACAAAAAATCATGAACACAAAATCAATTTTAGTAGTACTTTTTGCAGTAGGTATTTTATTTACATCATGCAAAAAAAACGATGACGTTACACCTTCAAACACTGTAACAACCGTAAACAAAACCATCACTGGTTACTCCCAATTAAATGTATCGGACCCCTTTAAAGTGTATGTTACTTTTTCGGATACCGAAGAATCTATTCAGATTGAAGCCAACCAAAACCTTCAGCAGTATATAAACTGCGAAAAGAAAAACAACCAGTTGGTGATAGATATTGACGATAATATTGACATTAAAGGTACTTCCACGCTGAATGTTTACATCACTACAAAACAGCTTGATGCTTTTTATGCAGCCGGTGCGACAACCATTCAACTTCAAAATGAATTAAACGGCGGAAATGTATCAGTAGAATTAACAGGTGCATGCACGCTTAATGGAACCATGTTTGTCAACGACCTAAATATAGATATTACAGGGGCTTCGAATTTAAACATCTCAGGCACCTCAGCTTCGGTTGACCTTGATGCCACCGGCGCAAGTAATCTGAAAGACTATGGTTTTGAGACCAACAACTTTACTTGTGATCTTGAAGGGGGATGTAACGTAAATCTTACCGTTCAACAATCGTTGAATGTAAAAGCAAACGGAGCCAGCAATGTCTATTACAAAGGCAATGGCACGGTAAGCAGCCAG
>PKSW01000457.1 GCA_002869465.1 Marinilabiliales bacterium | reverse complement strand
TATCGTAATGTTTCAACCGGGTTTGATGTGGCTGCTTTGAGTGCATGATATATGATGGTTATGACGGCTACTAAAAGTGCAATCAATATAGCTTCAGCAAAATATATCCAGGTGATTGAAATATGGTAAGCAAAGCTATCAAGCGCCTGATTCATCAGGTACCACGCTATGGGTGTTGCAATCATTCCGGCAATGATTATAAGTATGATAAAATTGCTGAGTATCAGTTTAACGATTTGCACAACAGAACCTCCAAACACTTTCCTTATACCAATTTCCCTGTTCTTTCTTTCAACAATTAAAGCGGTTAAACCATACAAACCAAGGCAGGATATAACCATTGATAACAGTGTGAAAAAAGTGAATATCTTAAAAGTACTTTCTTCATTTTTATATTCTTTCTGCAATCTGTCTTTGGCCATCTGGAAGTTAAAAGGTATGCCCGGGAAATGGCTGTCCCATGTTTCTTGAAGGTATGCAATGGTTTCTTCTTTGTTCGCTCCATTTATCTTTACTGCCAGGTTGTACGATCTATCAGGTTCAATCAAGTAAATAGCAGGTTCAATTTTAGAATGTATGGAGTAATAATGATAATCTTCAATCACGCCAATCACTTTCATGTTAGTTATCGTATCCATAAATGGCCGGAATTGTTTACCGATTGGATCTTCCCACCCCAGGTATTCAACTGCTGCCCTGTTGATGATCATCGAAACACTATCGTCAAAAGCAAAATTCCTATCAAAATTCCTCCCGGCGATAATGGGAATTTCCATCATTTCAAAAAAGTTGTAATCTACGAAACCATACCTGACGGTTATACTTGTTTCTGCCGTATCATCTACCGTAATTGCTCCCTGCGACCCTGCCACCCCGTTTATATCACTAACAAATGCTACGTCTTTGACATTGGAGTTAAGAAGAAATTCATTTTTTAAAAATGCTACATTTTCTTCTGTGTTCTTTTCATACAGATTGACCGACAAAACATCGGTATAATTAATACCCATATCTTTATTCAGTGCATATTTAAACTGATCATAAATAACTGCAATACTAAAAATCATCCCGATGGAAATGACAAACTGAAATACGACAAGTGATTTTGTTAACCATCCTGAATAGCTCCCTTCAGATTCGATTCCGCTTTTAAGCACTTTAATGGGGTTATAACGGCTGAGATAAAATGCCGGATAGATGCCAGCAACCAAACTAACCAGGATAATGATTATTAATAAACCAATGTTAAATATCCAATTGCTATAGAAATCCAATTTGAAGGCGGCACCAAGGATTTCATTAAAATAAGGTAGCATAAAATACACCAGCAACAGTGCCAGTATAACAGACATTAAGGTAATGATAAATGATTCACCCAAAAACTGGTTCATCAGGTTGAAGCGGTCGGCTCCCATAACTTTTCGCATGCCGACTTCTCTCGACCTCTTCACTGACTGGGCAATTGACAGGTTTATAAAGTTAATACATGCTAGCAGAATGATCAGAGCGGCAATTATCGAGAACATATACACCATCGTGATATTTCCCTGGTTGTAGTTCATGATCTGAAACTTGATATGTCCTGATTTCAGGTGGATATCAAGCACAGGTTGCAAATATAATTTCCACATCCAGTCAGGATCTTCCGAATCAGTATGTGCCATAACGAATTCAGGGAATTTATCTTTAAGTGCTTCTGCATCTGTTCCCTCTTTCAATCGAACATAGGTGTCAAGGGAATTATTGTTCCATCCTCTCAGCCATGTAAAATTGGTTTCCATATATTCAAATGGAATAAGTGCTTCCAACCTGAAACTAGCCTGCTTAGGCTGATCCTCCATCACGCCCGTAACATGAAATGGTTTGCTATTGATCTGGATTATCTTACCCATGGCCTCTTCTACCGAACCAAACATTTTCTCAGCCACTTTTTTTGAAACAACAAATGAGTTTATTTCTTTAAGAGCCGTAGCTGTATCGCCAACAATTAATTTGACCCCAAACAATTCGAATACCTCAGGGTCAGTAAAAACAACGAATTCCTGGTTAAAAAACTGTTCATTATATTGGATAGGACGCGAGCCCCAATAGAGCATGCGTACTGCCTTCTCAATTTCCGGAAAATCGGTTACGAGGGCTTCCGCCAGCGGACCCATGGTGACAGCCACATGCTGCTCACCCACACCTGGCGCTTGTTGGATTTCAACACATCTATACAGACGCTCAGCTTCAGGTATGTGTTTGTTAAAACCAAGCTCATACTGTATGTGCAGAAAAATCAGTAAAAAAGCGGCAATCCCTATGGATAATCCAACGATATTGATGATCGTATAAGATTTCTGATGAAGAAGATTGCGAATGCCGAGTTTTATATAATTGAAGATCATGATACTGGAATTATTAATCAGGCACTTACTTTTTGATATTTCTCTTCGAGAAGTTGTCCATCGAATAACGTGACAACTCTTTGTGCATGTTCGGCATCACTGTGTGAGTGGGTTACCATGATGATGGTAGCACCCATATTATTTAATTCAGCAAGGATATTCATCACTTCGTCACCATGGGCAGAGTCCAAATTACCTGTTGGCTCATCAGCCAAAATAAACTGGGGCTTCGAAACAATGGCCCGCGCCACTGCCACACGTTGCTGCTGGCCTCCTGATAACTGGTTTGGATAGTGCTTTAACCTGTGAGATATTTGCATTTGTTCCAGGGCGACCTCCACGCGGCGCTTTCTCTCTTTAGTGCTCATTCCCAAATATATCAGTGGCATTTCTACATTCTCAAAAACAGTAAGCTGGTCAATCAGGTTGAAGTTTTGAAAGATAAACCCGATGTTTTTTTTCCGGATTTTGGCACGCTGTTTTTCGCTGTAACCTGCTACATTTTCACCCAGAAAATAGAAATCTCCCGTTGTTGGTGTATCCAGCAGCCCGAGAATGTTGAGTAAGGTCGACTTTCCACATCCTGACGGTCCCATCACCGCAACAAACTCTCCCCTTTCAATTTCAAGATTAATTCTATTCAATGCGGTTGTTTCTATTTCGTCCGTTTTGAATATTTTAGACAATTCATTTGTTTTTATCATGGTATTAGATTTATTGATTTATTCTTTAGAGCTTAATTAAATGTCTATTTAAATATTATTTTATCCTTGTCTCCGAATGAGTCGTAGGATGAAACAATCACCTTTTCGCCGGGTTCAAGCCCTTCCGTCACTTCATAAAAATTTGTGTTCTGGCGATTAATGCTGATGGAACGTTTGTAGGCAAAGTCGCCTGACGGGTCAAGCACATATATCCAGTTGCCACCGGTTTCCTGGAAGAAACCACCACGTTTTACAATAATGGCGTCCGTTTCTCCGCTAAATGTCAACCTGATCTGCACGGTTTGACCTCTTTTAATACCCTTTGGCGCTTCGTCATTTTCAAAAAGCAGATCTACTTTAAAGGCGCCATTAATCACATCGGTATATATTTTATCGACAAACAATTTATAGGTGTCACCCGTGTAGTATAATTCGGCTTCCTGACCTTTGAAAACACGAGAAACATATCTTTCATCTATCCTGGCTTCAAGCCTGAAACCGCCTGGAACATCGATCTGTCCTAAATGTTCCCCTGCCGATTTGGTTTGACCAA
Source organism: Marinilabiliales bacterium (assembly GCA_002869465.1). Classification (GTDB taxonomy): domain Bacteria; phylum Bacteroidota; class Bacteroidia; order Bacteroidales; family F082; genus UBA4459. The sequence continues at coordinate 1,800 of PKSW01000457.1, read as the reverse complement.
TCTCCAAGTTAAAAGAGGACAGTTTTCCCGCTGCCGGTGCTTTCACATATGCATTTTCCATATTCTTCCGAAGCAGCTTCATATTTTCCTGCATCCGGCTTAATGAAGTTTGAATATCAATTTTTTGCGATTCGCGGGATATGGAATCCAGGCGCTGCAATTCAACAGAAATATTTAGTTGCTTAAGTGTGTATTTGTAATCCCTTTCAGCATCTTCAAATTCCTTGTCAGAGATTACTCCACTCTCGTACAATTGAACTTTACGTTTAAAATCGCGTTCTGTCAAGTCAATTTGATACTGCAACTGAACTATTTCTTTTTGTCGCACATATTTATTCTGCTCAAGCGAAAGTCTGGTATTCTGAAGGTTATTAATCTCAGCCAGCATCCTTGTTTCCTGCTCCATATAATTGAGTTCCATCGCGGTGTTCAGCAGTTTTAAAAGGGTATCACCTTTCTTCACAATGTCCCCGTCTTCGGTATAAATAGCTTCGACTACACCACCTTGGATAGCATCAATATAAAAGGTGTTTTTTGGAAATACAATCCCGTCGATAGGTATAAACTCCTGGAATTTATCTTCTTTCACTTCAACAATCGTAAGCTGGTTTTTATTTATATATAGCTTCGAAGATTTGTCGCGGAGGAAAATCAAATAAATTAGAAAGAAACCGAATACGGCAATTAATGTGATGGTAATGATCCTTTTTGTGGTCCATTTCTTCTTTTCAATAACTCGATCCATGTAATAGTTTTTTGGTTGATTTCAGTTTACTAAATTTATGCCATTGATTGTTAAGCGCTGTTAATCTTATACTTACGATCGTTTTTTAAGTTCTGTTCACAGCAACAACTGTTCGTTTTCGTACGCATATTTGTACAAAATGGCACAGCGGTAAATTGTTTTCATAAAAAATAATAAACCTTGTCGTGTATTGATTTTCGTAAAAATCATAATTTTAGGGTGCTTTACGCTTAACATTTGCGATTAAATGGGACTTGAATGAATAAGTACGATGTGATTATTGTTGGCGCAGGTCCAGCAGGTTTGAGATGCGCTAAAATTTTAAGCAATTCATCATTATCCGTTTTACTGCTTGAAAAAGGAGATACTTTTGGCGATAAAGTATGTGCAGGTGGACTTACCAGAAAAGATTTGGGAGTCATCGACATTCCTGATCATATTATTGAACATAAAGTAACTCAAACGGCAATTTTTTCAAGAAAACGAGCCAGTATAAACAACGCACCGGAACCCATCGTATTTACATTAAAGAGAGAAGACCTGGGCAGATGGCAAAGGGAGCAAATTAATAGAACAAATTTTAAGGTTAGGATTAACGCAAAAGTCACTGACATCAAGTCCGACTATGTTATTGTGAATGATCATGAAAAAATAAACTATACTTTCCTTGTGGGGGCTGATGGCTATGCTTCCATCGTCAGGAAATATTTAAAAATTCCGCAGGAGAAACAGCTGATAGGCATTCAGTACACTGTACCTGAACCGAACTTGGATCCGCGACTTGAAATCCATTTATATTCAAAATATTTTAAATCGTGGTATGCCTGGGTCTTCCCGCATGAAAACAGTTTTGTTGTAGGTTGTGTTTGTGACCCGAAAATGATGTCGGCCAAAAAACTGAAAGACAATTTCCATGCATGGCTTAAAGAAAAAGGTATTAGCATTGAGAATGCTGTTTATCATTCGGCTCCCATAAGCTACGATTACAGGGGCTATAAGTTTGGGAATGTTTTCCTGGTGGGTGAAGCCGGTGGATTTGCATCAGGGCTCACCGG
>PKSW01000296.1 GCA_002869465.1 Marinilabiliales bacterium | reverse complement strand
GTTTCAATATGTCCTTTTTCAATGCCCAATTCTTTTTCAAGTACGAAGAGAATAGGCGCAGCGGCATTTGTTGTGCATGAAGCTGCTGAAAAGATGGTTTCTTTTTTGTAATTCACACCTGCATGGTTAACCCCGAAAACAATATTTGGAATATCATCTTTACCAGGTGCCGTTAAAAGAACTTTACTAACTCCTTTGGCTTTTAAGTGTTTACCCAGACCTTCACGATCACGGTAAATGCCTGTATTGTCAATTAAAATGGCATTATGAATGTCGTATCTCGTATAATCAATTTCTTCCGGATTACTCGTGGCAAGCATTAAAACCTTATGGCCATTGATGTAAATGGTTTGTTCATCCAAATCTTCGATGGCGACACCACGGAATGGTCCATGAACAGAGTCGTGACGAAATAAAGAGGCTCTTTTAGCAATTTGCCTTTCATCATTATCCCTGGTAACAATAGCCCGTACCCTCAGTTGTCTGCCATTTCCCTGGATGATAAGTTCGCGCGCCAGCAATCGACCGATGCGTCCAAAACCATATAGAATAACATCCACAGGTTTATCAAAAGTGGCTTTTGTTCCAATCAGATGCTTCAGTTTGATTTTTATGAAGTCTTCAAAATCAACATAATTCTTGTGCTCTTCTGTCCATTCCCTGTTTAATCGACCAATATCCAGTTTAGAAGGGCCAACACCGCAATGAAGGATGGCTTTTGCCAGGTTTAAAGAGTCAATTACTTTAAGTGGTTTGTGAATAATGTTTTCAGCATATGAATGCCGGTAAAGAATTAAGCTGGCACTCCGGTCGATAAGTTGACTCCTGTAGAAAACCAACTCAATGGATTTTTCATAAAAAAGTTTTGATAAAACGCTGATGAACTCATTGGCCTGCATTTCACGCGTAGCCCAATCATTGAGGGAGTCTTCGTAGGTACCGTTGAAATTTTTGTGCTTTGTCATTGTGGATTTGGTTTTGATTATTTGAAGGAATAAAGCTTACCTAGCAAAAATAAAAAAAAGGCAATCACCGCAGGTGCTGCCTTTATTAAAATCATTACAAATTAATGCTATTGTCCCAGATACGCTTTTAAAAGCCGGCTTCGCGAGGTGTGTCGCAACCTGCGAATAGCCTTTTCTTTAATTTGCCGCACTCTTTCGCGGGTCAAATTAAATTTGGAGCCTATCTCTTCGAGTGTTAATCCATGGTTCATTCCGATACCATAGTACATGTTAATTACATCTCTCTCTTTTTCACTTAAGGTGGCGAGGGAGCGTTGGATTTCCCGTCCTAAAGATTCGTGCATCAGAAACTCATCTGTTTCGGGTGCATCTTTCGGAACGAAAAGATCCAGGAAATTTGTGTCTTCATCAGCTACCAAAGGCGCATCCATTGACACGTAGCGTGTGGCAATTTTCATTGCCGTGTCAATTTTATGATCAGGAACTTCCATTTCATCCGCAATTTCATTTGCAGAAGGCGGACGCTCGAACCGTTGTTCAAGTTTTGAAGAAGTTTTCTTGATCTTATTTAATGATCCCACCTGGTTTAAAGGTAATCTTACAATTCGGGATTGCTCGGCAAGCGCCTGCAGGATGGATTGTCTGATCCACCATACAGCATACGAAATGAATTTGAAACCTCGGGTTTCGTCAAATCGGCTGGCTGCCTTTATCAATCCCACATTCCCTTCATTAATCAGATCGGGGAGGCTTAAACCTTGATTTTGATATTGTTTGGCAACTGAAACAACAAATCGAAGATTGGCTTTGGTTAATTTTTCCAAAGCTATATCATCTCCGCTTTTAATCCGTCTCGCTAATTCAACTTCCTCTTCGGCGGTGATCAAATCTTCTTTCCCAATCTCCTGTAAATACTTATCAAGTGAAGCAGTATTACGATTAGTAATTGATTTGGTGATCTTTAGCTGTCTCATAGTTAGTTATTGAAAATTTATTCTCTGTGTGTGTAAAGAAAAGGACACGCAATTTAGGTAAAATTATTCTAAATAACAAATTTTAGCGCATAAATTCATAAGAAATTCTAACGCCATTCAGATACAGGCCATTTAGTTTGATAATACCTGAATTTTTATTGTTAAGCGCTTCCTCAAGGCTTTTCTCTGATGTGATATCTTCACCATTTATATTTGTAATGATAAAACCTTCAGAAATGCCACCTCTTCTCAGAATACCTCCCTGAACATTGGTTACTTTTAAACCGTGATCGATACCCAATTTACTTTTTTCTTCGTGAGATATTTTTTTAAGAGAAGCACCGAGTGTTTCATTATAGAAAGTCTCTCCAGCCTTTATAACGGATACGGTTCCTTCTTCATTTTTTAGTGTTACATTATACGATAATAATTTATTGTCTCTGTTTACATCAACCTTAACAACTTCACCCGGATTATGTTGACCAATGGTACCCATTAATTCAGAAACTGTATTGATCGGTATATTATTTACGCTTAATAGGACATCTCCTTCACGGATTCCTGCTTCGTAAGCGCCACCGTTTTCAACTACACCGGCTACATAAATTCCTTCTACGTCTTCCAATCCCAGTTCATCTGCGAACGCAGCATCAATATCCCTGATTTGAACACCAATATAAGCACGTTGAATTTCGCCATAGGCCATCAGGTCGGCAACTACTTTTTTAACAATGTTAACAGGTATAGCAAAGGAATAACCCTCATATACACCCGTATGCGAAGCAATTGCTGCGTTGATACCTATCAGATCACCGGTCGTATTTACCAGGGCACCACCGCTGTTGCCACGGTTTACGGCTGCATCAGTCTGAATAAATGATTCAATAGCTGAGGCAGCGCCTAGTATATTGATATTCCGTGCCTTTGCACTGACAATACCAGCTGTAACGGTTGATGTCAGGTTGAATGGGTTACCTACAGCTAGCACCCACTCACCAATTTTAACTGCATCCGAATCTCCGAAGGATAAAAAGACCAGATTCTGATCATCTACTTTAATTAATGCCAGATCTGTTGTCGGGTCAGTTCCGATCACCTCAGCTTCCAATTCTTTTCGGTTGTTAAAAGTAACAGTGATTTTATCGGCTCCTTCCACAACATGGTTGTTGGTAACAATGTACCCATCACTGGAAATGATCACCCCCGAACCAAAAGCTACATATGTATTGTTGCGATGCGGGTTACCAAAATAATATTTAAATGGTCCAAAGAAATCATCATACGATCGGCTTTTAACACTGATCTCCGTTTTAATATGCACCACAGCGTTTACTGATTTTTCAGCAGCCTGGATAAAATCAGCCTCCTGCGCAATCCTGTAACTGGCACTCATCGAAGGAAGCTGCGTTGCCTCATATTGCTGCAACATCTGTTTCGATTGATTGGTATTTTTTTCTGATGGATTATTAAAAATCAAAGCAGCTGATAGGAGAATAACAATAGTTCCCGCGGCTGCACCCAAAAAACTTTTTCCTATAGTTTTCATACGCTATCTTTTTCTCTTGTATTTTTGTTTTGAAAACGACTGGCTGAAACCTAAATTATTTGCCGTCTGTTAATTATTGTTAACTCCCGGCAGAAATAAAATGCCTAATTTGGAAGGATTCTTCCAATCTAAAATTGTATTTTTCACCCAGAAATTACTTTGCCAAAAGACATAAAAGATGTCAAAAATAAAATTCTGGAAATATCAGGCCAACGGAAATGATTTTGTGATCGTCGATAACCGGGAAGATGAATTGCAACTGTCGAATGAGCAGATTCAAAAAATTTGTGATCGTCATTTTGGTATCGGTGCAGATGGTTTCATTTTTGTAAACTCATCCGATAAAGCTGACTTTGAAATGTTGTATTACAATTCTGATGGACAAATCAGCAGCATGTGCGGTAATGGAGGTCGGTGTATTGCCATGTTCGCTTACTTACATGAAATTTCGGGTGAGCAAATGGAGTTTAAAGCTTTTGATGGTTTTCACAACGCCATTATTGAAGACCGAATGAGCCACAATTTGTGCGATGTGTCATTATCGATGGCGGATGTGGATGAAGTTCATAAAAGCAAGTTGTTCTATTTTTTAGATACCGGATCACCACATTATGTTGAATTCGTTGAACAAGTGGCGGAGTTGGATGTGGTGTCTGAAGGTAGAAAAACGAGACATAGTGAACGATTTATGCCTGATGGCACCAATGTGAATTTTGTTGAGATACGTGATGAAAGATTGTTCGTGAGAACCTATGAAAGAGGCGTGGAAGATGAAACTTTGTCATGTGGAACCGGAGTAACGGCTTCCGCTATTGCCGCTTATTTTGTTACAGGAAAGAATTCTCAGATCGTTCATACTACCGGCGGAGAATTTATTGTTGATTTCAAGCCCCATCCGGGTGACATATTTACAGATGTCTGGCTCAGAGGCCCGGCAGAACTTGTTTTTGAAGGAGAGATCGAGATTTAATTTCGGGATATTTCCCTATATTTACACCAATTATGTTAAACAAGGCACATATCTTTTTAAGAGCGCCTGAACCGCAGGATGTTGAATTCCTCTATCAACTTGAAAATGATCCACAGTTCTGGCACCTGAGCAATACCACCGTTCCATTCTCACGCTTTGATCTGGAGCAGTATATTTTGCTGGCTGATAAAGATATTTTTAAAGCAAAACAAGCACGGTTTATTATTGAATTAGAAGCATCCCACCAAAAAAATATTATTGGTGCCATTGATCTTTTTAACGTTGAATCGAAACATCAGAGGGCCGGAATCGGTATAATGATTACTGAGGAGAATAGAGGTTTCGGTTATGCGGGTACAGCACTGGATATTTTGATCGATTATTCGTTCAAGCATTTAGAACTGCATCAGCTATTTTGCAATGTTGAAAAAGATAATTTAAAAAGCTTGAAGTTGTTTAAAGAGAAGGGTTTTGTTGTTTCCGGTGAGAAAAAAGAGTGGAATAAAAGAAACAATAAATGGATTGATGAACTATTCTTACAGTTGATCGACAGATAGAAAAGCAATTTGATTTCGAGCAAACTTTAACTTACAATGGCGTATTATCATTCCAGTTACGGGTCACCCAAAAAGAAAAATGGCAAAGGAAAAAAGATATTTTTCTTTTTTCTGCTGATTCTTGTGTTATTGGCTGCAGGGGCAGGATATTTATTATATAATATCATTTTAAAACCCAATGTTTGGACACCGGATCAAGAGGCGGTTGCTATTACCATCCCGACAGGGTCTGATTACGAAAACGTAAAAAATATTCTCTATTCACAGGGATTGATCATTCACCGGCAGAATTTTGAGTGGCTTGCCGAAAAAAAGAAATACCCCAATGCCGTAAAACCCGGAAAATACCTGATTGACAGCACCATGAGCAACAATGACCTAATTAATTTACTAAGGTCAGGCGAGCAGGTTCCGGTGCAGTTGATCTTCAATAATATCAGGGGTATTTATCAATTAGCTGAAACCGTGAGTAGTCAAATT
>PKSW01000102.1 GCA_002869465.1 Marinilabiliales bacterium | reverse complement strand
TCGTGTTTCTTACCATTTATCACAACATTTCCTGGCTGCCAATTAGGGCTCAGAAAAAATGGATGCCCTTCTGCCAGCAAATTTTCCTGAATATAAATTTTACCGTTAACTAACTCATCATCGGCACCCAGCAAACTATCTGTTTGTATTATCAATGATTTTAAATCATGATTGAAAAAAGATTCATCCTGTGCTTTAACCTGGTTAGAAAAAGAAAAAAACAATAACCAGGTAATGACGATTGGAAAGTTTAAATAGCCCGGAGAACGTTTCAAAAAAGAAATCAATTTTTTAATCCTTTAATTTAATAATGATTGCGAATTTATTTGCCATATAAGGCCTTTCAAATATACTAAAATCTATGATTTTAATCATATGGGCGCGAATAAAATATTATTATTACACAAATTAATTTTGGTGATGTGTTCAAAAAAGTGGAAATGCATTCTATTTGGGAATTTAATTTTTTCACTGAATGAATATCAGATAATATTTTGAGATTCTCCGTTTTACTGCAAGATAGGAGAGATGTCGTTATGTATAACAAGAACAAAATTCTAATTACTAATTTCATTGCAGTTAAATTTTAATCAATAATAGGATTATTAATTAATTAGAAAAAAATTAATCTACAAGAGAAATATTATTTTCGACTAATACTTTACGTAGAATAGATAGATTATTATAAACTTTTTCTAGTAGGTATTGATTTTAAGTCCTCCAGTCTGCTCACTTTAGTTATGTATTCGCGAGTTTCAGTTTCGCGGGCGAAGATGAATTGATCAATTCATTAACTAAAGACCTGGATATTACAGATGAACAAGCCAAAGGTGGGGCTGGTGCTTTATTTAATTATGCCAAAGAAAGCTTAAACGAAGAAGAATTTGACCAGGTTGCAAATGCAGTTCCTGATATGAGTGGATACCTTGACGCAATACCTGCACTTGGAGGAAAAAGCACCGGGATGCTTGGAAAAGCCACACAATCGTTAGTGGGAATGCCAGCTGTAACCGCTGCATTTGACAAATTAGGTTTGAGCCAGGATATGGTAGGCACGTTTACTTCTATTTTGGTTGATTATGTTGACAAAAAAGGTGGCGAAGCTGTTGGTGGCCTCCTTCAGAAAGTTTTTACAAAATAAGCTGATTTAGCTCACGAGTTCAAATTTGGTTATTTCGGGCAGAATTCCAATACGCCCGGGATAACCAATTACACCAAGCCCTCTGTTTACGTATAAATAACGTCCTGATTGTTCATCCTGGTACAATCCAGCCCAGTGTTTATATAACCATTTTACCGGACTCCATTTAAAACCAGGTGTTTCGATACCGAATTGAAAACCATGTGTATGTCCGGACATGGAAAGGTCAATTGGATAATTTTTAGGGACAATAATCTCATCCCAGTGGGACGGGTCGTGGGTCATCAGCAGGCGGACTGCAGCATCTTCAGTACCTTTTAGGGCCAGATCAATATCGCCATGTTTTGGAAAGCGGGGGTTGGCACCCCAGTTTTCAACACCAATCAAGGCTAGGTTGCCCGATTCGGATTCAAATATTTCATTCTCATTTTTAAGCAGCTTCCATCCTATTCTATCAAAAAAATCATATAGATCCAGTAAGTTCTTTTCTTTCTCCGCTTCACTTGACCAATTAATATAATCACCATAGTCGTGATTACCGAGCGTGGCATAAATACCTCTTTTGGCTTTCAACTTAGCCAGTGTTTCTTCAAAGCGATAGGCTTCTTTAGTAGAGAAATTTACAAGGTCGCCTGTAAATAGAATCAAGTCAGCCTCTAAATTATTGATTTTCTCTACTGCCTGTTCCAATGGTTTTACCAGGTTCCAGCTTCCTAAATGGATATCGGATATCTGGACAATTTTTATCCCTTCAAAATCCGCGGGTAAATTGGGGAGTTTTATCTTATGTTCGAATACTTTAAAATCATACACCCATTTGAACATACCTGTAAACATAGTTCCCAAAACAAGTCCTCCGGAAATATAGCCCAGATATTGCAGGAACTTACTTCTGGATATGCCTTCTTCTTCAATCTTTTCTCTTTCTGCCTTATTAAAGAGAGAGAATATCTTATCAATTACCCTGACGATATCTGCCAGGATCAGGAATATAACCGGAAGTAACTTAGCTACATAAAAAACGAGAATGAATCCAAACAGCAAGGTTCGAAACTGATCATTCCATTCTGTAATCGGCACGAAAACAGATGAAGTCATCAATCCGACAACCATTAAGAGTGGAAGCCAATAGATGAGAACAAAGATTGATTTCAACCATTTTCTGTAGCTGAAGATCTGTTTACTTACGGATGTCCACAAATATAGATCGGCAAAAAACAGGAGTACCATAAATATATACTGACCTGAATACTTCGGCAATTTGAAGCTAAGTATCAGGTAGCCAATGACCAATAATAAAGGTATAAGAAAGTAATTGAGCTTTCGTTGCATCATGTAGTTTAAATCGTCATGTAGATGTTATCCTCAGGCGTTTTCTTTGATAAAATTCACAAGTCCTTTCGCTTCGAAAACCTTAACCAGTTTTTCGGGAAGCGCGGCAAAAGTAAAGGTTTTTTTTTCAACGGTAACTGTACCGGTCTCATAATTAATGTTAATTTCATCACCAGGCTGGTATGCATCAACAGCTTCCGGTAAAATAATAATCGGCAATCCCTGGTTTACTGAAGAACGGTAAAATATTCTGTTCACCGATTTACAGATCACAGCTTCAACCCCGGCATATGATAATCCTACAGCAGGATGCTCACGTGAACTCCCACATCCGAAATTGGCACCTGCCACAATGATATCGCCAGGTTGAACGTGGTCTTTAAAACCGGTATCAAAACCTTCAAACAGATGGGGCATTATTTTATCAGGTTCAGAACTTAATACCTTGTAAGTAAGGTTTCCGGCAAACATCTGGTCGGTATTCAGGTCGTTCACATCTTTATAGTTCCAAACGCCGTTCAATCTGCGGTTTTCGCCCTCAGGAATCACAACGGTACTGGTTTCTTTGATGGCATAAGGAAACTTATCATGGGCATCAATTCCACGTGGATCAACAATCTCTCCTGCCAGCGCCGAATATGCCACAGTAGCTGGAGAAGCTAGGTAGATAAAAGATTCTTTATTGCCCATCCTGCCTTTAAAATTGCGGTTTGAGGTGGAGATCACATTGTAGCCATCCGCAGGAATGCCCTGGCCTGTGCCCAAACAAGGCCCACATGAAGCTGAGAGCACATTGGCACCTGCCTCCAACAAAATTTCTATCAGTCCGTTCCGCATGGCTTTCATATATACCTTTTGCGAAGCAGGAACGATGATCATTTGAAAACCGGCGGGCAGCTTCTTACCTTTTAAAATTTCAGCCACTATTTCCAGGTCTTCATAACGGCCGTTGGTACAAGTGCCAACCATCGCCTGCTGCAACTTCGTACCTTTCACTTCTGAAACCGCCTTTACGTTATCCACATGGTGGGGGGCGGCAACCAATGGAAATATTTTCGATAGATCAACTTCAATTTCGCTGACATATTCCGCATTTTCATCAGCCCAAACGCCTTCAAATTCTTCACCAAGCCAGGCGGTCAGCACTTCATCATTTGGGAAAACGGCATTCTTTGCGCCCATTTCCGACCCCAGGTTCGCCAGGGTCATCCGTTGATCGATGCTGAGTGTTTTTACCCCATCTCCATGATATTCAATCGACATATAATCAGCTCCACTGGAGCCAATCATTCCAATGATCCACAACGAAATATCTTTGGCATAAACCCCTTCGGATAGTTTTCCCGTTAACGTTACTTTTAATGTTTCAGGCACCCGGAACCAGGTTTCACCCTGCCGCCATAATCCTGCTGCTTCTGTGCGGTCAATTCCGGCTGCAAACGCATTGAATGCACCCGCTGTGCATGTATGGCTGTCGCTACCAACGATTATCATTCCTGGTTTGGCATAATCCGACATGATCTGATGACAAATACCTTTCCCGGCATCATGGAAATTGGTAATCCCCTGATCAGCGACCAAATCTCTTACCTTCTGATACTGATTGGCCAGAGCTGCCGTGGTAGGTGGTGCATTGTGGTCCAAAACGATCATCAACTGATCAGGATGAAGGACTTTTTCTCCCCCCATTTTCTGAAAAGTATTGAAAATGCTCGCTGAATTATCATGTGTCAGCACGATATCAGGTTTTTTAAAAACGATGCTGCCCCTTTCGGCTCCAAATATTTTCTCAACGAAAGTTTTTCCCTTCATAATAATATCCTCTTAATCTTTATGAATATGAAAAGCAAAATTAATTTTAAATGATCAATCTATTCAAATTGATTGAACAATTAATTAACCATGATGTATTGATAATTCAGCTTCAATTTTGAGATGAAGGGCTAACCAATTTTACAAAGAAGAAAGAAAAAACAGGAATTCGATAAAAAAAGTTTGGAGATGAGCATCAATTATCTATTTTTGCAGTCCGTTTTAGAATAGGCAGGATAAGATGATAGGAAACGGGGTGAGTTCATTATTTATTTAGAATAAGGAATAAAGACGATTCATCACTTGGAGAGGTGGGTGAGTGGCTGAAACCAGTAGTTTGCTAAACTGCCGTACCTCTAAAGGGTACCGGGGGTTCGAATCCCCCTCTCTCCGCACAAACGTTCTTTTTAAAAATTCGGGGTGTAGCGTAGTCCGGTTAGCGCGCCTGCTTTGGGAGCAGGAGGTCGCAGGTTCGAATCCTGCCACCCCGACAAACGAAAAGCCTTGCTTGAAAAAGCAGGGCTTTTTTTGTTCTAAGGCGTTGGATGCCTGCATACATAAGCTGAAGAATAAAAAAAGACTTGTGAGCGAAGCGAATAAAGGCTTTTTGTTTTCACGTGCAGACGCTTATACATGCATATTACGTATGCTTTTTTAGAGTTCTTAATGCAATCATTGTGGAAACAATAAGCAGAGCGATAAATAAAATTACCGTTATTATATTTCCATTTTCTAAATAATACCCCGATGCATTAATAACAGAATAAATTAATGCACCCAACCCAAATGATATAATTAATTTGCTTCGTTTCCTATCTAATAAAAGGGCAAGTCCTCCCGCAATGCAAACTGAAGCCGTAAAAAACTCGGAAATAAGATGAAATATGATTTCTATTTTTTCTTCCTTCAGGCTTTCAAAACCAAGTATCATAGACCATACAATAATAATCGCTGAACCTATCGCAATCATATAAATACCTGTTGCCTTTTTCTTAATTTCCGTTATTTCCATTTCTTAGATATTTGATCTTATTTCATTCACTTAAAAACTGATTTCCATATAAGACCATGCTTTTAAGCGTCTTTAACTTATCTGCTACTTCTAATTCCTTTGACATCGCATGAATTACATCTTCAACCAGTTTTGTGTTATCTTCTTTTGTTAAAAGGATTAGGTCATTTTCACTTATTAAATTGCATTCTGAAAGATCACAGCCTTTCGTTGCAGTTAATCCCATAAAATCTATTCTGCTTAAATCAATACATTTTTCTGATACACAGCTATGGAACTTGAAATATATCTTCAGGTTGGTTATATCATAAACAATACTCCAGCGCGTATCGGATTGTTTTAAGGTATCGAGCATAAGGAACATCTCATCAGTATTCGGTTGCCGATCATTCTTTGACAGCATATCAGCAGCTTTTACAAACCTTTCGCAGGATTCCTTCCTGTTAACAATGGGCATATCACCCCCAAACCCTTGAAAATTTTTAATATATTTCAGAGACTCGGCATAAGTATTATTACTCAAAACTTTGAATGGAAGGTCTTCATTTGTGTAAAATTTGAATCCTGTGTCGCTCAACTCAATAATAGCCACGTTACCCCTCTTATCAGAAATAATATAATGCAAGGGAAATAATAAAGTTGATATTGAAAATTGATCAAGATGAGCAATTACGTCATTGACAGATGAGCACATATCAAGCTGATATTGTACCCACTGAAATTCATTAATTTTTATATGAGTTTCCAAATCATTTACGACAGGCAATAATGCTGACAATTCCTCAACAACAAGTCCTGTCTCGTTCATGCCGCCTAATGGGAATTCTTTACCAAACTGGTTAAATGTAATACTACCATATTTAGAAACCCATGATTTCTTCAAAGAGCTATTGTTGAACGTGATCTTCTTCGCCCTTCTTGAATTTACAATAAGGTAACCGTTATCAATCTCCCAGTCAAAATTTTTAGCCAGGAAAAAGCTCTCACCTGTTGCCACGCATATTGCAGTGCACGATAGCAAATTGTTTATAAAAGCACTTGTGAAAAGTAAACTAATACTTATAATAAGATTTTTCATATGGATATAAGCTTCTTAGACATGCTTCCGCCTCCTAAGTCACACAATTTCTCATGAAACTATAATATCTGATAGTATTTTATCATTCGATAAAGAAGAGAATAATGACTGTTTAATTCATATGAACATGAAGTTCATTATTGCCCACTTCATCAATAAAATAACCCTTGGTTTTTGTTTGATTTTCAAATATCCTGCTTGTCAAATGCTGATTTGAGCTTAATTCTGCTTGTTCGCCCATAGAACCACTCGCCTTATTCAATTGATTCTTAATCCAACGGTAATTGTCATAACCATCTCTATCAATAAATAACCCAAATCCGTTCATATCGCCAATGCCAGCTGACCTGTTTCCAAAACAATAGCTATCATTCCCCTCTTCATCAATAAAAAAACCTGCAGAAAGGTCTCTTCCGCTGCCCAATATTTGTGTGATCTGCTTCAAATCTGATTGGCTATTATAGATATCATCACCTTTGAAATCCTTGAAGTCTGCTAACGCAAAATGTGCTGCATAACCTTGTGAATGACTTACCGCATGATATACATCATCCCCCCCTCCATCGTAAAATGATCCGGTGGATAAATAATATGCTGCTCCCTGGCTAAAACTATTTGCGTTATAAATATCATGGCCTTTCATATCAATGAATACACCATATCCTCCGCCTAAACTTTGACCGTCAGTTGCTTCTGCCCACCTTCCTTTTGCAGAACCAAGTATAAAGGATGATTTATGACTAATTAATGAATTATATGTATCATTTCCGTCTACATCAATCAATAAACCAACACCTTTTGCACCTCCAAAACCTAAAGCATAACTCCCGCTTTCGTATCTGTCATTCCCGCTCTTATCAAGCAACATAGCAAGACCAAAATGCGAGGAAGCCATTGAATAGTTACCAGTGCAACTATAAAAATCATCTCCATTTTCATCAATTAAAAGTGCACATCCTGCAAAAGCCCTTGCTATTCCATGACTTCTCGATTCATATCTGTCATCACCATTATGATCCCAAAGAATTGATACACCAAAAATGCCAGATGCTAACTTTCCGCAACCATTCACATCCGTATAAATATCATTACCTCCAAAATCAATTAAAATACTGATCGGCAAATCTTTAAATATGGTTGATGAAATGTTTCCTGAATAAATATCGTTTCCACCTAAGTCAACAGTAAGGCAATATTCCCCTTCAATTTTATGATTGCCATGTCCGAATACACCAACTTTACCAAACTTTGTTTCAAATTCACAATTGCTAAGAGTCGATTCCGAGGGAACAACATAAGCACTCACCAATTGATTTAACTGCTCTGTTATACGCCTGGAGACAAATGATATCTGTCTAAGATCAATCTCTTTTAGCGTATTGTTTGCTGAAAAATCAATCATTTGGCGACTATTCCAAGGCTCAAAGTATTTTTCATAAAAACGCTGGATTGTATCCATTTCGTTATAAATCAAATGACTTTCATTCTTTATGATAGGCGAAAGGTACGAATAGACCAAATTTTCATTTTGCTCAAGTATGAATAATGTTCTTACAATCATCACTTTTGTTGGAAATTGAATTTGTTGCCAGCTTTCCACTGTGCTTAAATCAACATGAATAACTCCCCGGCTTGTTAAATCTTTGACAAGTTGATTGAGTTCATTTTCATCATATATATCCGGAATCCGATCATCCTGACCTCTGACAGGAGGGCCATAACCTCCTGAAACGGCCCCTAATAATCTGTAACCCGCATGAACCAGGAAGGTAGTATTAGAGATGGAATTCATAATAGATGCATTAAAGTTGCCTAACACATCCGGAATTGTATACGGGGCTTCAAATAACTGATCCATTGTTTCCAAGGTGAGTGTCGCCCCCTGATTTGCTTTAATAGCGTCAATGTCAATTGAAAAATCTTTTATTTCGACACCATAAGTCGATTCCAGTTCATCACTGAAACGGAGTCCTTTATTTTCTGATTTCTCAGGTCCTTTGCAATTTATTATTAAACTGCAAATAGCACTTATCAGAATGACACGTATACTTAGGCGCATGTTGCGATTCTATTGCTTTTATTTAAAATTCAACTTCACAAAATCCACTTCGTCTGGTCTCCCTGGTGAAATAAGTAAATATGGCGATTCACTTAACTCCATAATAAGGGTTCCGTATGTTCTCCCATTATTAATAGGGTGTATATCGGGTGCTCTTGTACTTAATATATCTTTAATCGCCCCAACACTTAGAGAATAATCACGCTCAACAATTAAATCGTATGCAAGGAAGAAACGAGGACAGAAATATGGATCCTGCGTCGTTTTTCCGAATGAATTAAGCAGCTTTATATAATTTTTGTTAAAGTCATGATTGGCTATTGAAAAGTTTGTGTGCAAATTGACACCATTCTCGGGGAAAGTTTCGTATTTGACGCAACCCAAATCTGAACATTCAAGGCAAATTGCCGAATCAGCTAATCCAAGTATATATGCCTGTGGCGTAGCATGCTGTATTTGATTTATGAAATCGTACGCATCTGATGGAGATTCGAAATTCAATATTTTTCTAACGATAAAAGATACTGGTAATCCTCCATTACTTTTATTAAGCATTGAAATCCCATTACATGTCAACGCTATTCCTTTCGAATTAACTCCATCCAACCCGATAAATCCTGGGAAAGTATATATGTAGCTCTCAACCTCATCTTCGATTATATGCAGGACTATAGGAAAACCATGAAGATATAATGGCGGATCCATATTCTGGGCTACTATAGTTGGCCCTTTAGCAGACTTGTTTATACTTATTGCTGTGCATTTATTTCCTTTTTTCTCATTGAGAAACCATTCAATCTCTTCACTTAATTGAAATGCAAGAATAGTTTCATATTTTATTTCACATCCATCTGAAATGCCTTTTACTTCATTCAATAATTCCGGGGTGTATTTTTTCAAACTGTCAACAATAGTTGTAGTTGAATAAAACTCTAAAATAACGGTATCAAAATTAATTTTCCCATTATTTTCCACTTCATTGATCCATTTTCCGGTAATCTTACCAATTTCATTCTTTAAAGCTTTGCCATGAAATACACCCCTTTCATAAGGTGTTCCAAAAAGATGAAGAATGGTGAGTTTATCGTTGTACTCAACCCGTGATTTATTACTGCAAGCAAATAAAATAATCAATACAAAAATGCCGCTGAATTTTACTATTTTTTTCATTCGTTATAATTTTCATTTTCAATATATTTGATTCCCTGATCAATATAAAAGTTCTCATTCTTTGGATACTGATGTCCCATATCATCAATAACCAGATGTTTATACTCAAAGCCCACTAAATCAAATATTTCTGTCATTTTTTTTTGCTTTTCCAAATAGTAATCATTTTCTCCACTAACTATATACACCTTCATATTTTTGAAATTATCATACTGCTGGCATTCAATACTAAAATCTGATGGAACACCGGGGCAAAAGGCTATGATTCCAGAAACTGGTATTACTTTCCGAACTGCCATATCAATGGCGTAAGTTGCTCCAGCAGAAATGCCTGCCATGTAAATTCTTGTTGTATCGATTTGATAGTCGTCAATCAACTCGTCATAAATCCTTATAATGTCTTTATCCGCTCGCTCATCTCCAGACTTCCAACCAAATGTGCCAGAATCATAATACTTGTATGATTGCAAATAAACTTTAATAAAATTTTTATCCAGCATTTTTGAAGACCAGTGGTTCATCACCTTTTGAAGATTGCTACCTCCTCCATGAAATATAAAGATAACAGGGTAATAGTTATTACTTTTATATTTTTTGGGTATTTCAAGCTCGTACAAAGTTGTTGATTGTTCAATTGCTTTCGCACGCAACTCGGCATCTGACCTGGCAAGTTC
>PKSW01000229.1 GCA_002869465.1 Marinilabiliales bacterium | reverse complement strand
ATGCTGTTATTATTTATAGAATTTTGAGAATTGATAAACTTGGCATTAGAAACACTATTTTATATATAATAATTTTAAAAGAGCCTAAGACACAGAAAGAATATTCCTCTTTGTCCCACTAATCAAAACATCCGAATAAATCAATTGTCTTTATTCTCATTTTATTTTTGATAGAATCTAATAAAATGTTATCAAATTTAATAAATCTAAGTTTTTTGTACTTTATAGATTAACTCATACATTTATAAAGCAATTCATTCAATTTCTTAATAATTTGGTTCGAACATTGTCTTGTATGTAAGCCAGATGTAGGTGTTACTTCTGCCAATCGCAAGTTAACTTTGATGACAAAGAGTTACGTGTTATTAATGGCGAAAATATTATTTTTTATTCCAAAAATCTGGAGGCTCCAAAACGCCACCTGATTCCCGACAATCCACACATACCTGACTTACTGGGAGAGCTGGACCTTGACCGCCTCCACTATTACTATAACTTGCTGCCAAATATAAAGGCCAAGAATAACGCCATAAATTTAATAACGTATACATATCCTCCTGAATAAACGCACATGTTGTATTATAATACCAATCCAGCCCATCAGGTTTATCAACAAATATTCTTTTTTTATCGATACCAGTAACCATAAAATACCCTAAAACAATTTCGCTATCATCTGCAATGTTTCTGACATTTCCTAAAACTGGATAAGGTTGTATTGCATATAACCAACTAACGTCATCCTCAATCTCAATTAGTTTATTCCAGTAATCATACGCCTTATAATTTAAGGTATATTGCTTAACTAAAACACTGTATCTTACTGACAATTCTTTAGTTTCAGTTGAGATGAATTGAAGAGGCATTTTTATTATTTTCGGCTCAGTTTGATTTTTTGTAGTAGCTGTTATTATTTCTTTTCTTTTCCTTGTCCGCCAGCATGTATATAATGAATCTGAAGGATTCAGAAGGTGCATTTGAAAATGATCATAGATATATTTAGCTCTGTAATTGGCATTATATTCATATGTATCCTCTAATCGCCATAGAATATAATTCGTGTCTTTATCAGCCATTTTTGTATCAACATAAAACTGAAGCCCACTTAACTTGTGATCATATCCAGCTACCGTTTTCTTCCCTATTTCTGAATAAACATTATCAATTTCAATGGGGTTTTGTAAAATTTCATATTCTGTTTCGTACCTGTCATTGCTGGGTGATTTAATCATTAGTTTATAACTTCGGCCTATAATACCTTGTATTCCATCTGCAGAAGTTTGGTAAATACCTTTTTCTATTTCTTTTAATACTTCCGAATTACCTAAATTATCAGATATTATAACTTCATAATTTGATAATGGTTTATATTCAGGTATTTCAATATTTAATGAATTGGACAGTTTTATAATATACGGACCAGGTTCATTTGATAAAGAACCATCCACAACTAATAATTCATCATATTTAGTCCCGATATCCGGCCAATATTCATCAACACAAGAGTTTAAAAGTATGGTAATAGAAAATAAAGTAATCACAAATACTATCTGGCGAAAGGAAGGTGATTTAAATTTTATTCTCATAAATTTTCGCTCCGGAAAAGCCCATTATTTTGAGGATCAAAATTAGACATTTTAAGAACATATCGGGCTTATCCATTTGATTCAGAGATATCACTTGTCATTCCCATGAAAGGAAATAAAATATCAATAATAAGCACACTATAATTTCAAATCACTTGAATGATGTCACTTGCATTACCTTTCACGAAGAAGGGGAGCAAAAATTCTTTATATGAGAATTTTTCCTTATTAAAACCATTTGCATGATTGATTGTGAGTGGTTTTTATTCTATTCTTAACCAATTTCTAAACACTTCGATTTTATAGTGACAGTTAAAATTCAACCAAACTGTTTCTATTTAGTACTTGGGATAAATATATTTAAATGTTTATATCAATATCCTAACCTGTTTTTAAAAATCCTTTTGTAATAAATATTATCTTGAAAAAACTTGTAACTTTATAACTTCTTAATACAATTAATTGTAGTATTACAAAATGACAAAATTATCTGAGCCAGATAATCTGTTAGATAGAGGTGTTTCTAAATTGTCTGAGAAACAATTGTATGCGCTATATGAACAGATGTTCAGTGAGGTTGGTATTGTTAATGTTTTGCAAAAGACTTCCGAATTAATTTGTGAGTTATTAAATGCTGAAAGGGCAACAATACATATCGTAATCAAAGAAACCCAGGAATTGAAATCTGTTGCGTTAGTTGGTAATGTTTCGCAATCAATAATTATTCCTGTTAACAATGAATCATTGGCAGGGTTTTGCGCTTTGGAAAAGAAGTCTTTTCTGGTAACTGATGCATATGGTGACCTTAAATACATAGACCCTAAAATTAAATTCGACAAGTCATGGGATGCCATTAATAACTTCCGTACACATGATGTTATTTGTACCCCTGCTATCTTTAAAGGGGAAGCTATCGGTGTTATTCAGGTAATTAACAGTAAAAGAGATGCATTTCAAGAGTCGGATATCCAAGCATTAGAACATATCTCCCAATTTGTTGCCTACGCCCTCTACCAGGCAAGGGTATATGATGAATTGGCCACTTTGAAAAACCTTGAAAAGGAAAAAGCAACATTTATGCAGATTTTAGTGCATGAGCTTAGATCGCCGGCTGCAAGTGCAAAAATGATGGTATCTTCCATGCTGTATACCATAAAAGAAGAACCTAAAATCACACCCGTATTGACAAGTATAGGGAAAAAGATGGATCAGCTTTTACTGCTTATCGAAGATATACTTCATTTGTCGAGGATTAAATCGGGGGTACCCTTGGGAGAGATTAAGGTGGTTGATCTTGTTAAAGAAACAAATGACACATTTGCTAAATACCACAAAGAAGGAGAAGCCAAAAAACTGATCATGAAAATTGATTTGCCGGATTATCCTGTTCAGGTTCGTATTGATATTTATGGGTATCAACTGATCTTATCCAATCTTCTCTCCAACGCTGTAAAATTTACTTCAACCGGAACAGTCGCTGTTTCATTGCGGAAAAATAAAGATTGGGCGCTGTTAAAAATAAAAGATACAGGCATGTGGATTCCTAAAAATGATATAGCAAAGGTCTTCAAAGAATTCTTCAGGGCTTCGAATGCACGCAAAAGTAGAATAATAGGCACTGGTGTTGGCTTAGCAGGAGTTCAGGAACTAGTATACCGTTTTGGAGGAATGCTTGAATTAAATACGCAAGAAAATAATGGCTCCGAATTTACTGTGTGCCTACCGCTTTATAAGAAACCAGGAAATCTTGAAAAGACTTGATTCAATGTACCTTTTTCTGCCTTAAGCAGAAAGAGTACTTACATGCTTTGGAAACGAAAATATCAAATATAAACAGAAATTAACTTTTAAATAAACAACCATGAACATGAAAAAGATTTTAGTCGTAGACGACGAAGCTGATATCAGAGATGCATTAAGCGCCATACTTGAAACTGAAGGCTACAAAGTGATCACTTCTGATAATAAGAAGGAGGCTTTTAAATTAACGAAAGCTGCATTGCCGGATCTGGCCATCCTAGATGTGATGATGACCACCCACTACGAAGGTTTTGAATTAGCTAAAGACCTTGTGAATGATCCTGAATGTAAAAACATACCAATTTTGTTTTACACTTCGATTGAAGTCCTTACAACAAGTGAAGAAAGTGTTAGGGAGATGGCAAGTCGGTTCAGGCAAGATCACAATTTTAAGGATTTACAAGTTATTTTAGTAAAAGACATTGTTTCAGGTAAAGCAGGAATTGATTATAGAACAGAGGATGGAAAAGCAGTTTGGGTGCCTGTCAGCGGCTTTCTGGCAAAACCCGTGGATCCTAAGAAACTCTTAATGGAAGTAAAATCACTGCTTGGTAGTTAAAGCATTTATTCTGGGGATTCTTTTTCATTAATCTGCTTCTTTGTGGCCACATTTATGTCTGGTTGGGTCCATTGTGCTGAAAGTTAATTAACTGTCAGCATAATTATAGTAATAATTGTAAAATTTTTCATGATAACATAATTTGGTTCGTATTTATTTTAATCATGCTTGCATGTAAAGTTTGAATATAGTTAGTATGGTTTCCCGGGGTTTTGAAACGGAGTGAAAGTTCCTTCTTCAGACGTCACTGTATATCGAAAGCGTGCGTACTGTATTAACTTTGTTTGTCGTTTTTTATTCTTTTCCTGCTTTCATTTTGACAAACCACATCTCCATATCTCCTTTATCTCTGGTTTTTATTTTTCCTCTTGATTGAAACTTAAATGTTGTGTCTTCTTTTATCAGTTCATAAGTTGCTCGGGAAATATTAACTTTTCCCGTTTTTCCTGAGTTTTCCATACAGGAGGCAATGTTTACGGCATCTCCCCAAATATCGTACTTGAATTTTGTTTCACCAACTATACCTGCAACTACGGAACCAGTATGGATGCCCAACCGCATTTCAAAGCAATCACTTCCTTCTTTTTCCAGCTCAGATTTTCTGCTGATCATGAATTCTGCCATCTCAATTGCTGCCAGTACCGTATTCTTAACAGAATCGTCTAAAGGTACCGGAAGCCCTCCTGCTGCCATATAAGCATCACCAATGGTTTTAATCTTCTCAATAGCATATTTTTGGCAGATCGCATCAAACGCCTTAAAGCAAGTGTTAATTTCTTGCACAAGTTCTTCTGCGCTTAGCCTCTCAGATATTTTAGTAAATCCTTTAAAATCGGTAAATAAAATAGACACGTTATCATAGTTTCTTGCTTTAGCTCTACCTTTCTCTTTGAGTTCCTCTGCAA
This sequence comes from Marinilabiliales bacterium, assembly GCA_002869465.1. GTDB lineage: Bacteria > Bacteroidota > Bacteroidia > Bacteroidales > F082 > UBA4459. Next base: position 714 of record PKSW01000229.1, on the reverse strand, counting down.
TCTCGCTTGGCAGAATATTTAATAAAAGATGGTCCGAGCGATTCTTTTCATATTCAATCGCTTTTTTTGCTTTTCTGACAAATAATATACGTCTATAAAATCCGAATCCAAGAATCAAGAAAAGCGAGGCGGTTGCTAAAAAAATATTCCTGGTTCTTTTCTTTTTTCCGACTTCTTTTTCATGTGCAATTTGAATGTTTAGTCTTTCCTTTTCCCGAATCAGACTGTCTGCCTGCACTTGTCTTTTAAATTCCATTTGCTGGAGCTTTTTTGCGGTTTCTTTGGCTTGAAGGCTGTCATCTAATAACTTGACTCGCTCATGGTATTCTAAAGCCTTCTTGCTGTCTTCCATCAATTTAAAGGCATCGTATAAACACCCACAGGCCATTTTCTGTTCTTCTATGACCGTGATTTCTTCTGCTATATGTAAGGCTTTTTCGCACCAAATAATTGCCTGGGTGTATTGGTTCTGAATATTATTTATTTTTCCTATGTTGATCAAATTAATTGCTGTTTGACTTTTATCAGAAATCTCCTTATTGATGTTCAAGCTGCGAAGGAAATACTCCTCGGCTATCATATAGTCGCCCTTGTCCATGTATAATTCACCAATGTTATTTAAGATGCCAGCTATTCCTCTTTTATCTGAGATTTCCTCTCGTATCAAGAGACTTTGTTCATATATACTGAGTGCTTTGGAATCGTCCCCTAACT
>PKSW01000055.1 GCA_002869465.1 Marinilabiliales bacterium | reverse complement strand
TGGATGAAGAAGAAAGAAAGCTGGATGCTGAAGACCTGATGATATGCAATGAAGATAGCGGCATGTGCATAGCAGGCGTATTTGGAGGAATTACATCAGGTGTAACCGAATCTACCACGGATATTTTTCTTGAAAGCGCTTATTTCGATCCGACACATATCCGCAAAACCTCCAGAAGGCATATGTTACAAACAGACGCTTCTTTCAGGTTTGAGCGGGGAGCCGACCCAAACATAACTGAGTATGCTTTAAAAAGAGCGATCCTGCTGATGCAGGAACTGGCAGGAGGTATAGTTTCGTCAGAAATCAAAGATGTATATCCGCAACCAATTGAGAAATGGACAGTCGATATAGCATATGCCAATGTCGACAGGTTGATCGGTAAGGTAATTGACCGAAAAACGATTAAAGAAATATTAGCGGACCTGGATATCGAAGTGCTCAAAGAAAATGAAGAAGATATACAAGTACTTATTCCCACCTTTAAAGTAGATGTAACAAGGGATGTGGATGTGATTGAAGAAATCCTTCGTATATACGGGTATAACAATGTTGGTTTCAGCGACAAGATTTATTCTTCGGTGAACTTGAGACCCGATCCGGATCTGGAGAAATTGCAGAATATGATTGCCGATTACCTCAGTTCACAGGGCTTATCAGAGATAATGAATAATTCATTGACCAAATCGGGATACATCGATAAATCGGGTATATTCAGCAATAAAAACAGTGTTTATTTGCTCAACCCGTTAAGTCAGGATCTGGATATCATGAGGCAGACGCTGTTATTTGGCGGTCTCGAAGTGGTGGCTTACAATATAAACCGGCAGACGAGTAATGTGAAGCTTTTTGAGTTTGGAACGGTATATCAGAAAAAGGAAAAGTATGACCCAACGGATGCCCTGAATAAATATCATGAAGAGAAAAACCTGATGCTGATCTCTAGTGGGATCAAACAGTCGGAAAACTGGAATTCATCTGCTAAAAAAGTTGATGTATTCGATCTGAAGGCCCTGGTTGAAGGTATTTTTGCGAGGCTTGGAATAGATCAAAGTAAGATGGAACTTAAAGAAATAACCAATGAACTATCACAATATGGACTCGGTTATTTTTATAACCAAAAATTACTGGCCGAAGTGGGGTCTGTTCATAAAAAGCAATTGAATCATTTCGATATAAAGCAAGAAGTATTGTTTGCCATCATCAATTGGGATTTGCTGATCAAATCACTACCCAAGGAAGCGCTTCAATATGAGGCTGTGGCAAAATTCCCAGCGGTGAGAAGAGATCTTGCGATGGTGTTGGATGAACATGTAAAATTCGATGATTTGAAAACACTGGCTTTCAAAACAGAAAAAAAATTATTGAAATCGGTAGGGCTATTTGATATATATAAAGGAGACAAGATACCGCAAGGGAAAAAATCATATGCATTGTCATTTATTCTTCAGGACAAAGAAAAAACGCTGAATGATAAAACAATTGAAAAGACAATGAAAAGGATTCAAATTGAATTTGAGCAAACTTTCAATGCCGAATTGAGATAATTACAATTATCATTAACTTTATAGGCTAAATCACGCAAACGTCATATGGATGTACAATCAATAAAACAACGATTCGGAATAATAGGAAATTCACCTTTATTAAACCGTGCCATTGATGTAGCTGTCCAAGTGGCACCAACTGACCTTACTGTTCTGATCACCGGTGAAAGCGGTACAGGAAAGGAAGTGTTTCCTAAGATCATCCATCAGATGAGCGCCCGCAAACACGGTAATTACATTGCGGTAAACTGCGGTGCCATTCCAGAGGGTACGATCGACTCAGAATTGTTTGGACACGAGAAAGGCTCCTTTACAGGCGCTCATGAAGCCAGGAAAGGATATTTTGAAGTGGCCAATGGCGGCACCATTTTTTTGGATGAAATAGCCGAGCTACCCATTTCAACGCAGGTGAGATTGTTAAGGGTGTTGGAATCAGGCGAGTTTATGAAGGTTGGTTCATCAAAAGTAATTAAAACGGATGTACGTGTGGTTGCTGCTACAAACGTGCTGTTGCCCGAAGCCATCGAGAAAGGTGAATTCAGGCAGGACCTCTATTACCGGTTAAATACGGTGCCAATTCTCATTCCGCCATTACGCGACCGTAAAGACGATATTCATTTATTATTTAGAAAATTCTCTTCCGATTTCGCTGAAAAGTACCGGATGCCACCTTTGCAGCTAACAGAAGACGCGGTTAAGGTATTGAGGAATTATTATTGGCGGGGTAATGTGCGGCAGTTAAAAAATATTACTGAGCAAATATCTATTATTGAAAAAGAAAAAGATATTGATGCCCTTACATTGAAACGTTATCTTCCGGATGAAGGAGGAAACGATTTACCGGTATTGTATCGAAAGAAAGAAGAAGAGCATATTTCAGAGAGAGAATTGCTTTATAAAGTCCTGTTCGATATGAAAAAGGATATGAATGAGCTTAAAAAAGTGGTAGACAGTATGCTTGAAAAAGGAGGGGTGAAGCCTACGGAACAAACCAAAGCATTATTGGTTAATGAGTATCCGGATAAGGATTTTTATCCCCGGCACGAAAAAGTTCATGATGTGGAGATTACAAACCCTGAAAACGATGAATTTGATACCTACGATCACTCGGAGGTTATTGAAGAGTCGCTTTCATTGCATGAAAAAGAAAAAGAAATGATCAAAAAGGCACTGGAAAAGCACAACGGAAAAAGAAAAGATGCGGCCAGCGAACTGGGAATTTCAGAAAGAACCCTGTATCGTAAAATAAAAGAATACAATATTAAATAATGTCATTGCTAAAGCATATAAATAGTCTTTGGTGGATTGCCTTATCCATTATCATTATGCAGGGGTGTGGTGTGTATTCATTTACAGGAGCTTCCATTCCGCCCGAGGCCAAAACTATTTCCGTTCAGTATTTTCCAAACAAAGCGCAATTGGTCGAGCCAACCCTGAGTCCCTTTTTCACAGACAAGCTAAGGGATCAGTTTACCCGTCAAACCAACCTCGAAATGGTAGACAGGAATGGCGATCTGGCGATCGAAGGCGAAATTACAGATTATAAAACAACACCTGTGGCCATCCAGGGCGATCAAACCTCCGCCCTCAACAGGCTGTCAATTACTGTCAATGTCAGGTTTGTGAATGTGTATGAGCCCGATAAGGATTTCGAACAGAAATTTACTTCATTCCTTGACTATGCGTCGGATGCAGATTATAATGCCATAAAAGATGAATTATTTGAAGGCGTCACTGAAATGCTCACAACGGATATTTTTAATAAAGCCGTAATCAACTGGTAAAAATGAATAAAGAGCAGTTTTATCATTGTTTGAACGACACCAATCAATTAACAAGGGATACTATAGGTCCGTTAAGTGAAATAGTAAATGACTTTCCATATTGCCAGTCAGCAAGAATACTATTGGCGATGACACTTTATAAAGAAAAAGATATCCGCTATGATAAAGAATTGGCAGCAACTGCGATATATGTGGCCAACAGGGGCATATTAAAAAAACGCATACATCAGGCAGGTAACAAAACAAAAACAATTGTTTTACCTGATGAACAAAAGGCTGAAAGCATTACTCCTGAGACATGGACAGAAAAAATTGAAGAAACAGAAAGTGCCGGCAGGATATCAGAATTAAAAAAAGTGGTTGAAGAGCGAATACTTGAAACTGAAGCTGAAGAAAAAACAAAAGCCGCTGATCAGGGAAAAAAAGATTATCCTGAAAAATCGAAAAAAATCCTGATTGATCAATTCATCGAGAATGAACCCAGCATTACCAGGCAAAAAGGCACTTTCTTTAACCCGGTCGTGGCAGCCAAAAAAAGTGTCACTGATCAGGAGAATATTATCAGTGAAACACTGGCGCAAATATATATGGACCAGGGATTCGTGGATAAAGCGATTAGCACTTATGAAAAATTAAGTTTGAAATATCCGGAAAAAAGTACTTACTTTGCAGCCCTGATTGAAAAAGCAGAAAAAAAACATGAATCTTAAAAACATATAGGATGTATTATTTTATTTCAATATTGATTTTGGTTGTGAGTGTGTTACTTGGTTTGATCGTACTTGTACAAAATCCAAAAGGTGGTGGTTTGGCAGCTAATTTTGCCGGAACTGGTTCGCAATTCATGGGAGCAAGGCAAACAGCCGACTTCCTGGAAAAAGCCAGTTGGTCACTTGCCATTGCTTTACTGGTACTCAGTTTAGCTGCAACCATGATTGTACCCAGAAACATCTCAGAAGTGGGCGTGCAGGATACACAGTTAAGAGAGCAGTTGGAAGATGTAAATCAAACAGCTCCTATCGATTTCCAGGCACCCCCGCCGCAGGATAATGAAGAATAAGGAAGATCTTTGAATCAAAAAAATGTCAGAATGTCACAACACTCTGACATTTTTTTTTGTATACTGCTTTGGCATAAAATATGACTTGGCATATCCAAACTTTAAAATTTGAATTATGACAAAAGTAAATATCAAACCACTGGGAGACCGGGTAGTAATTGCACCGGCTAAAGCAGCAGAAAAAACGGCTTCCGGAATTATTATCCCCGATACAGCAAAAGAAAAACCACAGAAAGGAACGGTTGTAGCAGTTGCTGAAAACAAAGAAAATCCTTTGACAGTTAAAGTAGGTAACCAGGTGCTTTATGGTAAGTATGCCGGTACCGAAATCACCATTGATGGTGAAGACTACCTGATCATGAAGGAAGAAGATATCCTTGCAGTTATTTAGAAAATAGAAAAATCAAACAACTAAAATAAAATCATAAAAAAATGGCAAAAGACATTGTATTTAATCATGAAGCTAGAGAAGCCCTTAAAAAAGGTGTAGATGCGTTAACTAACGCCGTAAAGGTTACATTAGGACCTAAAGGAAGAAACGTAATCATCGAAAAATCATATGGTGCACCACAGGTAACAAAAGATGGTGTTACCGTTGCGAAAGAAATTGAATTGGAAAACAATATTGAAAATATGGGTGCCCAGATGGTAAAAGAAGTGGCATCAAAAACGAATGATCTGGCAGGTGATGGAACAACAACTGCTACCATTCTTGCACAATCTATTTTTGTAACTGGTTTGAAGAATGTAACAGCCGGAGCCAATCCAATGGATTTGAAAAGAGGCATTGACATGGCAGTTGCAGCCGTAATAAAATCGCTGAATAAACAATCCAAAGAAGTAGGTGACAGCAATGAAATGATTGAGCAGGTAGCTTCTATCTCAGCTAATAACGACCACACCATTGGAAAACTGATCGCCGAAGCAATGAAAAAAGTGAAGAAAGAAGGTGTAATTACTGTTGAAGAAGCGAAAGGTATGGACACATACGTAGACGTTGTAGAAGGAATGCAGTTCGACAGGGGTTATATTTCACCTTATTTTGTAACCAATGCTGAAAAAATGGAAGCTGTTTACGAAAATCCATTTATTCTGATCCACGATAAGAAGATTTCAGTAATGAAAGACCTGCTTCCTATATTGGAAAAATCAGCACAATCAGGACGCCCATTAATTATTATTGCAGAAGATGTAGAAGGCGAAGC
>PKSW01000094.1 GCA_002869465.1 Marinilabiliales bacterium | reverse complement strand
GAGTTTCTGGTTGTTCCGGCCAAAATAAAGCCAACATCATGCGCATTGCATAAGGAATATCCAATATCATCATTTGGTCCGCCAAATGTATTGCCAGGTGTATCCTGTGCTAACAGCAAAACAGTATGGAAAATAAAAAATGAGACAGTAATCAGTAATCGCATTTTAATTTTTTCAATATAGAGTAAAAGTACAAATTCATTCATTATGCGCATTTATTAGTGCCATTCTGTTGATCTAATAATCATACGGGCTGTCGCCGACATTTAAAAAGTTTTGAAATATTTCACTCCTTCATTTTAAATATTTAAACCTGTATCTTTGCAAATCTTTAGATCAATAATTGAATATTGATATACATGAAAATTCCAAGCACTGCATCATTTCTCAAATCAAGCCTGATCATAAGTCTGGCTGTTGCTAGTTTATTCGTCTTTTCATGTATTCGCTCAGACAACTTTCCGGCGGGCAAAAAAGTGGTTTGCGATGCGGAATTAACTACACCCAAAGGTAAATTCATAGCGTCAAATGATTCGGCGGAGTTTTTCGATGGCGGATATTTTCGCTCGGATTTAGATGCATTTACGGGTAAATATTCTGCATTAACCATTCCTAAAACAAAAGCCTTTGCTTTTGGCTATTTAATCAAAGATGCCGGCCCTGATCAATATTTTAAAGTAAGCGTTTGGAGAAAATCAAAGGATGGAAAGGGGGTGTTGGTAGCAGCATCTGAAAAGAAAGATATATTTTATTTAGCTACTTCCATGCCTGTAGAGGAAACCGGTAATGGATGGGAGAAGTTGGCATTGGAAGTATACACTCCTCCGAATTTTGGGTTCCAGGGTTTAAAATTCTATGTTTGGAATAACGGCTCTGATACGGTCTTTTTTGATCAGATGGTTATTGAAAGACTCGAAAGGAAAAATTATCCCGACTATTCAATACCTCCGTTCGCAATAATGATTGACTCCTCTGATATGCTCAAATTACAGGAGAAAAGAATAAAAGCGTTTGATAATGGAATTTTGGAATCATCAGATAATGATTGGGTTAAAGGGTTTGTATTCAGTGGTAATGAGCCCATGAAGGCTAAGTTCAGGCTCAAAGGTGATTGGCTGGACCATCTCAGTGGAGATAAATGGTCGTTTCGAATAAAAATGCGAAAAGATTATGCCTGGAACCGGTTGCGGGCATTTTCAATTCAAACACCTGCCTCACGCGATTATCTGCTTGAATGGGTAACTCACAAGTTTTATGCAAGCAAAGATATGCTGACAACCCGTTATGGATTCATGCCTGTTAGCATAAATAACAATCCTAAAGGTTTGTATGCATGGGAAGAGCATTTTGCAAAACAACTTCTTGAATATAATAACCGACGCGAAGGACCTATCATTAAATTTTCAGAAGAAGCATTCTGGCAAATACAGAAAATTTATATCCAGTTGGATAAATGGCAACAATTACCTTATTTCGAAGCCTCCGTGATTACACCATTTGGAGAAAGCAAAACAGTTGAATCACCAACATTGAATGCACAGTTTTTAAATGCTCAGAAATTATTATATCAGTATAAACATGGTATAAAAAAGGTAGAAGAAATATTTGATATAGAAAAACTGGCAAACTATTATGCCATGCTCGAACTCACCCATGCGAGGCATGGTATGTTCTGGCATAACCACCGTTATTATTATAACCCGGTTATTGATAAACTTGAACCTATTGCATTTGATGGTTATTCCAATAACATTCAAAGAGATGTTGCATTAGAAGAAAACTTCGCATACAAGTTGTATGATATGAAAGAAGTGAAACCTGAAGAAAAAATTCTGACAGACTTGTTTATGGATTCAGTTTTTCTCATTAATTACTTTGCAAAGTTGAAAGAAGTAACTGATCCAATCTTTGTCAACAGATTTTATAATGAAATTGCTGATGAACAAATGTATTATGATTCATTGATCAGGATGGAATTCCCAAACTATTATTTCGATAGTGAATTCATAAAAGTAAGTGCCAGGAGTATCAGAAACTATCTACCAGCATTAAAAAACTTCGTTTTTAATAAAAGAGACTCCCTGGAAACCATATATGAATATATTGATTATAGATATTCTGATTCCATTGTCTATCAAAACACACCCGAATACTTTGTAAATGCCTACCGGGAAGAATTGAATGAAGACAGCATCCTGATTAAAATCTGTAATTACTTTCCTAAGAAATTGCACATCCTGGGAACAGGTGTATTCCCTGATTATATGAGTAGCATCGACATACAGCAAAACAAATTGCAAGCCTATTATAGAGGTGCTGAAGGGCCAGCTTTAAAAATGAAAGTTGACAGTTCGTCTAAATATTTATATTTCATGCTGGAAGACAAACTTGATACCTATGTAGTTCCAATTAACCCATGGCCTTATCCTGCCGGACTGACCGCAAGACAGGAACTCGAGGCGGAAACGGATTTTCGAAATTATCATTTTATTGCGCGCAAGGGCGAGAAAGAGCTGGTTTTTAAAACCGGAGACTATCAGATTAAAGAAGCAGTTATTATTCCAAAAGGGTTTCGAGTTTACATGGAAGCAGGAACAAAAATTGACTTTATTGAAGGTGCAATGTTCATTTCATACTCACCGGTTTATTTAACCGGAAAAAGAGATGATCCGATAGTTATAACTTCATCTGATTTTAGTGCAAATGCATTTACAGTGCTGCAGGCAGAAGGTCGTTCAGTGATAGATCATGTTGTTTTCGAAAATTTGAACACACTCGATTACAAAGGATGGACACATACCGGTGCAGTTACTTTCTACGAGTCGGATGTGGATATTACAAATACGAAATTTTACCGGAACCATTGCGAGGATGCTTTAAATATTATACGCTCCGATTTCAAACTTCAGTATGCTAACTTTAATTTTATTTATGGTGATGCTTTTGATTCGGATTTTAGCACAGGATCAGTTTTGAATACGGAATTTACAAATATCGGGAATGATGCCATTGACTTTTCAGGAAGTGAAATCTTAATTCAGGATGTTCAAATAACCGAAGCGAGAGATAAGGGAATAAGCGGTGGTGAAGATTCAAAATTAGTAGTGAAAAATACGAATATCATGCGTGCCAATATTGGCATTGCATCAAAAGATCTCTCGATGGTAAAAGTGAGCCACACAGATATTCAGGATTGTAATTATGGGCTTGTATTACTGCAAAAGAAACCTGAATATGGGCCTGCAAAAATGGAGTTGATATCTACTACACTGGCAGGTTTAAAAACGAAGATGCTCATCGAAAAAGGTTCAATATTGATAATCGATGGTGACATTTTTGAAGGTGTTGAAACGAATGTTGCCGATTTGTTTTATTAAGAAAAATGATTAAAATAAAAATATACCGGTTTCTATCCTACCTGATGATATTTTCATTTTTAATATCAGCATGCCAAAGAAGTGGAAACGAAAATATCGATGTCGATATTTTTTTTGGCGCTGAAACCATTTCCGGTGATGGCAAAGATCTTTTTGCTGAAAATGACTCAACAATCATATTCAAAGGGGCCGATTTCAGAACGAATTCCGTTAAGCGAAGCGGAAATTATAGTTATATAACGAGTCCGAAAAATAAATTTGCATTAGGCATTACAATTCCGGGAGTTAAAGCTGATAATTATGTACAAATAAGTATTTGGAGAAAAGCTATTAATGCCAAATCACTATTAATAGCCGGTAGTACTGAACCTGATGCATTCTATCAATCAACCAGTGAAGCTAAGGTGAGTGAGAACGGTTGGGAGCAGCTTGAACTTGAATTTTTTATTCCCCCAAATTATACTGATGACGAATTAAAAATTTATGTCTGGAATAACAGTAATGATACAATTTACTTCGATGATTACAGTATTCGAATCAAAGCGTCTAAAGAATATCCTGTATATAATGAACAGGCATTATATCTTGAAACAGATACCACGGAATATCTTAAGTTGTTGGATGTAAGGATGAGAGCCTTTGATATAGGAATATTGCAAACTGATGATGAAGATTGGGTGAAAGGCTTTGTTTTTGGTGACGGAAAAATGATGAAAACAAAGTTGCGTTTGAAAGGCGACTGGTTAGATCATTTGTATGGCGATAAGTGGTCGTTCAGGTTAAAGCTGAAAAGTGGAAATACCTGGAACCGGCTGAGAACTTTTTCCTTGCATAACCCGAAAGCCAGGAATGGCGCTGATGAATGGTTTTTGCATAAAATTGCTCAATCGGAAGGATTGCTAACAACAAGATATGGTTTTATCCCTGTTTATCTAAATCATAAAAACCTGGGTATGTATGCATGGGAAGAGCATTTTACGAAACAATTGGTTGAAAGCCAGGACAAACGCGAAGGTCCGATCGTACGCTTTTTTGAAGATGTTTATTGGGATAAAGTAAGGGGAAAAAAGGCAGATATTGATAGTATTGAAATTCCTTTTTTTGAAGCAGCAGTTGTCAAACCATTTTCAACTTCAAAAATTGTTGAAGACACCGCCACATACCATCAATTTCTCATTGCACAAAACCTGCTTCAACAATACAAGTTGAGAACTAAAACAGCTTCTGAGATATTCAACATCGATGCCCTCGCCAGGTATTATGCTTTAATGGATGTTTTTAAAGGATATCACAGTATTATATGGCACAATCAAAGGTTCTATTATAATCCAGTATTATGCAAATTGGAACCCATTGTTTTCGATGCATATACTGAACTTGGTTTTTCGCAGTGGATTGACAGAACATTTATAGGAGATATAACATACCATTCTGTGAACCTACAGAATGAACCTATTTTAATGATGCGGGAACTTTTCAATGATTATGAATTTGTAAACACATACATTACGTATCTTGAATTATATTCTTCCGAAGGTTTTCTGGAGAAAATGACAAAGGATTTTGGTGAGGAAGCAATGCGGTATGATTCACTGATCCAAATGGAATTTCCTGAGCTGCAGTTTGATATTCCAAGATTATATGAACATGCTATTTCTGTAAGAAATGACCTTGCTTCTTTCAAAAAATCCATACTTGAAAGGCAAATGGAAGATAAAAAGTGGAAAAACGTATCAAAAACAACTCAAACATACACGAAAGGATTAGATGGATATTTTGCAAAAAATCTGGTGGTTGCATATAAAATGAAACAAACCAATGATTCAATTTTAATAAAAGTAGTTAGCTATTTTCCTGACCCGGTGCTTCTTTTGGGAGTTGGTAATTCCAATCAGAAAATTAGTGAATTTTTGCATCCCGAACCTGAGTTGGACGCATACACTTATAAAAATAAAGTTGAATATGAATTCTGGATTCAATATCCGGCTCTTTTTTTATTTATAATGGTGGGTGAACATAATGAAACCGTCACTTCGGAAATTATGCAATGGCCGGAACCTGATGCCGGGCTATCTCCTTTGCAGGAGCTGATGCGAAATAATAATTTTCCTGATGAGCAATTGATTGAAAGGATTCATGGAAATGAAATTCATGTAAGGAAAGGTAAAATTACGATAGATCATCCGGTAATCATTCCACAGGGTTATCAGCTTCATATAAAAGCCGGAACCGAAATTGATCTT
>PKSW01000306.1 GCA_002869465.1 Marinilabiliales bacterium | reverse complement strand
TGATCCGATTGTTCCTCATCCGAAACCTGATAAGGCCATTGAGATCATCCCGATGACCCAGTATTATTCTTACCAGGTGTATTTCGACCTGGCCAGCGGAGAACAGGTCAGCAGTAACCCGAAAGATGATTTCGACCTCCTCTTTGCCTCTAGCGACACAGGTACACTGATTCGCTTAAACACGGCTACTTTCATGATGGCGGCTGAAACACCATTTAAAGAATTTGAGAGCATCTCCGATACGGCAGGACTGGATTGGAAATTTGATAAATCAGACGGTAACCCCGATTCAACAGCACTTTTCAATTGGATCCGCATTACAGGAAACGATACGTCCTTTTCTGATCATGTCTGGGTGATCAACAGGGGCATTAATGATGTGGGTATTCATCGCGGATTTAAAAAGGTGAAATTCAACTCCCTGAAAAATGACACCTATCATTTCACTTACGTGAATTTGGACAATTCTAACTTGAAGGATATCTACATCAATAAGAAAAACGGATACAATCATGTTCAATTTAGTTTTGCTATTAACGCAGAAGTAGATTTTGAACCTGAAAGAAGTACATGGGACCTGTTGTTTACTCAATACACTACCCTGCTTTTCACTGACGAAGGCGATCCTTATCCATACCTGGTAACGGGGGTACTCATCAATGATGCCGGCACTCAGGTGGCATTCGACTCCACTATGGTTTTTGACGATGTGGTGCTCGAAGATGTGATCTATTTTGATTATTCCACTAATCTGGATGCGATTGGCTACGAATGGAAGGAACTTTACGGTGATATCAATAGCGGTGATTTTTATTATAAAGCCCGAACCAATTACAATTACTTTATCAGAAGTAAAAACGGCCTGTTTTATAAACTCCGTTTTATAGGTTTTTATGATCCTGAAACGGGTGAAAAAGGATTTCCTTCTTTCGAATATCAGCGGTTATAGTCTTTTCCTATATTTGCGGGAAATATTTCATTATGTTACAATATATTGTCTGGCGGGTAAATCCCGAAATTTTTAGCATTCCCCAGGATATTTGGCTGGTAGGCGGATTGGAAATCCGTTGGTACGGATTATTATTTGCCCTTTCGTTTATTGTCGGTTATTACATCATGCAAAAAATATTCAGGCATGAGGGTGTGGGCGATAAGGTGCTGGACGAACTCACCACTTATATGATCATTTTTACCATCCTGGGTGCACGTTTGGGCCATTGTCTTTTTTATGAACCGGAATATTACCTGTCCAACCCCATCGAAATACTAAAAATATGGGAAGGAGGCCTTGCCAGCCATGGTGCTGCCATAGGTATCTTATTGGGTTTGTATTTTTTTTCGAGGAAAAACCAGCGGCCCTTTCTTTGGATCATGGACCGGATTGTTATTGTAGTAGCTCTTGCCGGTTTTTTCATCCGCATGGGTAATTTAATGAATTCGGAAATTTTTGGCGACATCACCACGCTTCCCTGGGGATTTTATTTTGTAAAATATTATGATGCTGCATTTACCACCGACCCTAGGCATCCCACACAAATTTATGAAGGGCTTAGTTATTTGTTGCTCTTTATTTTCCTCTACAGGTATTATTGGAAAAACGATGGACACCCCAAGCAAGGTATGTTATTTGGCTATTTCCTGGCTATTCTATTCTCCGTCAGGTTTCTGATCGAATTTATCAAAGTACCACAAGTAGGATTCGAAGAACATATGGCATTAAATATGGGCCAATGGCTGAGTATTCCGTTTATCCTGATCGGAATTTATCTCATATACTGGTCAAACAAAAAAAATCAACCGTTACCGCCACCTAAAAAATAAGTACCGGTTTACATTCCAATCATATTGAGATTCATATTCAATGATTCATCAATTTCATCGGCCAGTTCTTTGTGGCCGTGTTCCCTGGTCATTTGTCCCAATCCCTGCAATGCTGAAAGGGCGGTGCGAATATCTTCATCGTAATAGGCGATGTATCTATCTTCTAATGAGGCATAATAAGCCAGGTCTTCCATGTAATTTTCGTAAATAGTCCGTGTTACTTCAATTCCTTTATCATCAGCGCCTGCCTGGAAATACAGATCAGCCCAAATGATCATATAATAATCGAATGGGATTTTTTTATCGGGGAAGAATTTGATGCCTGTATCCAAAACGCGGATGGCTGAATCCATTTTTCCTTCAGCAACCAGTGCTTTCGCGAGGAACATATGATTTTGTTTGATCATCCCCGAATTTCGTTCACTTTCCCTGTCAATAATGACATCATCTTCATTCAACCTGCCCCAACGTACATCATCAGCCGTAAGTACTTCATATGTTCTTTCAGAATTAATCCCACCTACTTTCTGATAATAATTTGGAGCCAGCATGGGCTTAAAACGATAGACTATTCCTTCCAGATGACAATATTTATCAATATTCAGCACACCGCTAATACTGTTGGGGTTGGCAAAATAAATTGGACGTTCCCAATTATTGGTGGCAATCATATCCAGCAACATCAGATCGTTGCGATAAAGTCCATTTTGTGAAATTCTCCATGTAATCTCATCCACAATTTTATCCGCATTTTCAGGATCAACAGTACCCGAATTTACCACGCTGGCTGAATCGATTTTGAGACGCATATTTTTAGCAGGCAAATAATTAATCCACTCACCATTCTGGAGGGGTATTTTGGTCCGTTTATCACTATTTTCAAGAAATCCAAGAGCATCCTGTACATCGGTATATTCTTCTATCCGTTCAAAAACAGGTACATAATTCTGATCTCCCAGCGCATAAAATGCGCGGTTAATGGAAAGCGGTAAAGGGTCAGATTCATATACTTTTCTGAACATCTGGTCTACATACCATTCACCCGATGAAAGCATATAGTTCACTACACGGACATCGGTCCTAATGCCTTCTACTTCCTGGGCATACCAAAGCGGGAAGGTGTCATTGTCGCCATTGGTAAATAAGATGGCATTTGGCTCACACGATTCGAGGTACATTCGGGCAAAATCCCGTGCTGCATATTTTCCTGAACGGTCATGTGATTCCCAGCCCTGCTGTGCCATAATTCCGGGCACCAGTATCAAAGATGCTAGTGACACGGCCACAGCCGCAATTACCTGATTCTTAATTTTACTTCTCAATCCGTCGTATAATGCCAGTACCCCAAGTCCAATCCACATAGCGAAGGCATAAAACGATCCCGCATAGGCATAATCTCTTTCGCGCGGTTGGAGTGGTGTTTGATTCAGGTAAACGATGATGGCCAGACCAGTCATGATGAATAAAAGGAAGACCACCCAAGTATCTTTTTTGCTTTTTGATAATTGAAACAGGAAGCCCAGCAAACCCAGCAGCAATGGCAGAAAATAAAAATGTGTGTTGGCGGGATTTTGCATACTTTTTGGCAAGTCACTCTGGTTTCCCAACCGCCAATTGTCGATAAAACCAATACCGCTCAGCCAGTTGCCGTGGTTGATCTCGCCCTGGCTTTCAATATTATTTTGCCGGCCCACAAAATTCCACATGAAATACCGGATATACATGTGGTCCACCTGGTAAGTGAAGAAGAACCGGAGGTTCTCACCAAAAGTAGGTTTGTAGATCACTTCTGTATTTCCATCACCTTTTGTCACCCTCACAGGAGTTCCTTTGCTACCACCATATTCTTTATAAAGCTGAATGTGTGCAGGTTTTGAATTACTCCACATTCGTGGAAAAATAGTGGTGAATCGTTCATCATAAACAGGTATGGTTCCCCTGCGCTCATCAACGATCACATATTTGCCTTTTTTCGCATCTTTAGCATACACAGGGTTTCCGTCTTTACTATCCACTGTAGGAGCATTATAATACTGGCCTGAAAACAATGGCCAGGTACCGTATTGTTCCCTGTTTAAATATGACAGGAGACTGATAGCATCTTTTGGATCGTTTTCATTGATCGGTGGATTGGCATTGGCCCTGATCACCAACATAAAAAATGTGGAATAGCCTATTAGTATAAGTGTTAAAGCAAGGATCGAAGTGTTTAAAATCACCTTTCCTTTCGACCGGGTATAATACAGTCCACCTATAATGAGTGCGATGATCACCACGAAGTAAATAATAGTTCCTGAATTAAATGGCAATCCAACAGTGTTCACAAAGAACAACTCGAAGTTTCCGGCCAACTCAACGATACCAGGTATGATGATGTACATGATCACCGCCAAGATCAAAATGGAAATCACACCAGCCGTGATGAATCCTTTATATGAGAATTTATATTTTTTAAAGTAATACACATACACAATAGCAGGTATTGCCAAAAGGTTCAACAGGTGCACACCGATGGAAAGACCAATGATGTATGCAATTAATAAGATCCACCTGAATCCATGCCTTTGGTCGGCCACTTGTTCCCATCGTAAAATAGCCCAGAAAACCACAGCCGTTAACAACGACGACATGGCATACACTTCACCTTCGACTGCTGAAAACCAGAACGAATCAGAAAAAGTGTAGGCCAATGCACCTACAACACCTGCACCGAGAACCGCCCAGGCATCGCCTTTGGCCATTACTTCACCTGCTGATTTCACATATAGTTTTTTGGCCAGCATGGTAATCGACCAGAAAAGAAACAAAATGGTAAAACTACTTGACAGCGCCGACATGGCATTGATCATGAGAGCTACATTCTCTACATTGCCAAATGCAAACAAGGCAAAAAAGCGACCCAGCAACTGGAAAAGCGGTGCCCCGGGGGGGTGTCCCACCTGTAATTTAAATGCGGTAGCAATGTATTCGCCCGCGTCCCACCAACTGGCTGTGGGTTCAATGGTTAAAAAATAAACTATAGTTGCAATGGTAAAAACGGACCAGCCAACTAGGTTATTTACTCTTTTAAAGTTTTCCATCTGCGATGTACTTAAAGGCTAATTATAAAAAAGCGAAAATAAGACTTTTAATAAAACGTATTTTTATTGTAGGGTGTATTTTAACAGAAATTAATAATTTGCTGAACCCCAACTCTTTTAAGAAATAATTAAAAAATAAATGATGTTATTTTTTTATTGAACTAATTTGTATTTTTAAAAAAACGAGTATCTTTGCACCCCGATTGTCCGATGGTGTAATGGTAGCACTTGTGATTTTGGTTCATACAGTCAAGGTTCGAATCCTTGTCGGACAACGAATAAGAACATGAAGATTGAGGGGACGATGAGTCCCCTCTTTTTATACCATGATAAAAAAAGAAGACATACAGCAACTGGTTGAATATTTTCTGGCCGACACAGATAAATTTATTGTAAAAATAAGTGTTGGTAAAGAAAATAAGATCCATATCTACATTGATGGTGATTCGGACGTCAGCATTGACGATTGCGTGGTATTGAGCCGTCATATCGAATCGAAAATTGACCGCGATATTGAAGATTTTGACCTGAATGTTTCATCGAGTGGTGTGGGTGAACCTCTTGTGCATATCCGTCAGTTTCAAAAAATGATAAACAAACCTATTGAGGTGCTGTTGAAAGAAGGAACTAAATTTAAAGCCACGCTTCTTGGTTTGGAACATAACAATATAAAGATTGCCAGGGAAATAAAAACCAAAGGTAAAAAGAGTAAAAAATTCAGCACCGGCG